>NZ_JBOKYU010000009.1:0-61968 GCF_051972735.1 Laedolimicola sp.
CTCCACATGCTCGTGGATCTCATACCGTCTCGCTCCGCCGTCGTAAATGATACATTTTTCAAAGAGCGGACTGCACATGGAAAGGGTCTCTCTGCGGAACTCCGGCGCTACGATGCCGCCCTTCCAGTAGAAATCCACATCCGGCAGATTGATGCCGGACACGCCCTTGTCCTGGTAGGTGCTGAAAATACCCTCGTAATAAATGGTAATAAAGCCTTCAAATTCCGGCCAGAACTCCCGGATATCCCGGGTCAGATCCTCCAGGATGTCGATACCCTTGGTTCCGCCGATGGTGAAAATGATAATATTGCGGAGCTTCGCGCCGTGATCCCGGTAGAAATCAGTCACATAGCGGAGACAGTGAATCAACGTCTCGCCGCTGGCAATGATATCGCCGATCATCAGCGTGCTGTCCGGCACCATGGTCAGCTTGCTGTACTTGATCTCCAATCCCGCGATCTCCTCATTTTCAAAAACACGCTCACTGGACAGGAAGCTGATGTCATGAACACGGATGTGCTCCCGGTAGCAGCTCTCCTCCAGCGGATAGTTGAGAGCGCCTCTCAAAATGGAGAGAATATTGGCGGTGGTCACCTTCTTCTGCTCCTTCAGATAATAAAGCATCTGAGATGTGGCGGAAATCAGGCAGTTATACACCTCATAGCCTACAATCTCCGGCGTGTTCAGAAGCTTTCTGGACTCTGCCTCAGATACAATATAGTACTCATTCAGGTAGTTTCCGCCGTCCAGCCGATAACAGGCCACGCCCTGCTCGTCAAATTCCGGCACCAGAACCACATTCTCCCAGTTATTCATTCTTATCTCCTTCGCTTTGCTGTATTTCACGTAACTTTTACGTTATCTTTACACATATCTTAGAATATATTAACGGGTCGGTCGGGTTCCGTCAAGGGGAATCGGGCGGAAATTCGACAATTTTTTTCCAATACAGGGTACTCATTTTTAAACGCCGAACACCTTCGCCGCCTTCTCCATCCGCTCCGCGTCAATGCCCTTCAGAGCCGTGTCATACTGCTCCGCAAACATGGTCTCGATGTCTTCGCTGGCCGGAAGCATATCAAATAGTACAGATAAGATTAATTTGCAAATTCATAAAACATGCACTGAAATACAGAAAACCTGAATTCTGTTAGTTTCGTATAAGCCTATATTAGTGCACTTTCTTCTCTCCCCGCTGCATATACAGATAACACCCGATACAAAGCACGATTCCCACCGCCGTAGAGATCGGCGCGGCGAGACCGATGCGGGTCAGGCTGGCGTCCGGCTGAATGCTCATGTAATAGGACAGAGGCAGGCGGACCAGAAGAGTCTGTATCATGCCCTGGGCCATGACGAAAACGGTTTTGTTGTTGCCATTGAAATAGCCCATCATACTGAACAGGATGGCGGTTCCCAGGGTCTCCGGGGCGAAGCCCTTCAGGTAGTCGTAGGCATGGGCCACGACTGCTACGTCGGTGGTGAAGATCCCGGACAGCAGGTCACCTTTTAAAAGTACGAGGAAGAAGACGCAGCCGCCTACTACCAGACCCACACCCATGCCGGTAAACATGGACTGTTTCGCACGCTTGTGCTTGCCCGCTCCCACATTCTGGGAAACGAAGGAGGCCATGGACTGCATCAGAGCGCTGGGTACCAGCATGGCGAAATTGACGATTTTGCAGGCCACGCCGTAGCCGGAGGAGGCCTCCAGACCCAGACGGTTGATAAAGGCGCAGAGGGCCAGGAAGGAACACTGGGTCATAATCTCCTGAAAAGCCAGCGGAAGTCCGATTTTCAGGAATCTCGGGCACTGGGCGTTCCAACGAAAATCCTCTTTTTTGATGTCAAAGGGCAGTCCACGCTTTACCAGAAGCAGCACCGCAAATACTACGCTGCAGGCCTGCGCCGCCACAGTTGCAATGGCCGCGCCCGCCGCGTCCATACGAAGGCCTGCCACCAGC
This sequence comes from Laedolimicola sp., assembly GCF_051972735.1. Taxonomy (NCBI): domain Bacteria; kingdom Bacillati; phylum Bacillota; class Clostridia; order Lachnospirales; family Lachnospiraceae; genus Laedolimicola; species Laedolimicola sp. The sequence goes on from NZ_JBOKYU010000009.1 coordinate 1,965, forward strand.
ACCAGATCGCCGACAACATTGATGACACAGGCCACCAGCACAAACAGAAGTGGGGAGCTGCTGTCACCTAAGCCCCGGAAAATGGCCGCCAGCACATTGTAAGCCACGATGAAGAAAATGCCGGCTCCACAGATCCGCACATAGGACGCAGTCAGACTCACTGCCTCCGCAGGCGCCTGCATCAGCACCGCAATGGGTCGCGCCAATCCTACCATAATCAAGAACAGCACTACAGAAATCACAGCGAATACCACAGCGCCTCCGCCGATGGCCGGTCCGATGTACTGGGATCGCTTTTCGCCCAGATACCGGGCAATGAGCACTGTGATACCCATGGCAAGCTGAGTCACTGCAAATGTCACCAGGTTCAGTACCTGGCTGCCGGTGGAAACTGCAGAAAGTCCCGATGTAGAGCCAAAGCGCCCCACCACCAGCAGATCCACCGCGCCGTAAGCCGCCTGCAGAATCAGCGCGCCCAGCACCGGCAGCATAAATGCTACTAATTTCTTTAAAATACTACCCTGTGTAAAATCTGACTTATCGTTTGTCATAGGTCTCTCTCCTCCCGCTCATAATCTGATAAAATTTTTCGACGGTCGCAATCATCGTTTCGGCCTCCTCGTCAGAAATGCTGTCAAAATACGGCAGCAGGCCGCTGAAATATTCCTCGTCGTATTTCTGATGCAGCTTTCTCCCCTTTTCCGTGGCGGTAAGGAAGGTCACCCGGCCGTCGTCCGGCGAAGCCATTTTCTGAAGATAACCCTTTGCTTCCATCTCCTTGACCGTCCGGGTCACGCCGGGTCTTGGAACATTCAGGAATTCACTAAGATCGGAAATCCGGACCTGTTTTTCTTTTTCTTCCAGTTCCTGCATGCAATCCAGATATTGAATATAGGACGGCTGTACGCCCTCCGGCAGTGGGGGAAGCAGATCCCGGGTCCGCTTCGCCATGTAGCAGGCGTCGAACATCTGCTTAATTAATCGGTTGTTCATCTGTATGTCTCCTTGCATTTAGTTACCAATGTTAATTACCATTGATAATTATATGGAAAATCAGATTTTTGTCAAGTATATTTTCGCTGAATTCCGAATTCCGGTAACCGGCCTTTCTATAACCGCATACACAAATCAGGGGATAAGATCACACGCGATCTTATCCCCTGAAGCTTTACTTTCTTCACTTTTTATTGGATAAACGCCTTAAAGGCCAGATAATTCTCATACAGATCCGCCTTGGATACCACCTCCCAGGGCGAGTGCATGGAAATAACCGGAACGCCGATGTCTACGGTGTCGATGTTAAACTTGGCGATGAATTTCGCTACGGTTCCGCCGCCGCCTTCGTCCACCTTGCCCAGCTCCCCGGTCTGCCATACCACGCCGTTCTCGTCGAACAGGTTCCGCAGATATGCAAGAAACTCGGCGTTGGCGTCGTTGGATCCGCTCTTTCCTCTGGCTCCGGTGAACTTCATGATGCCGGCGCCGCAGGACAGGAATACGGAGTTGTTCTTCTCGCAGACCTCCGGGTAATTGGGATCGTAGGCCGCCGTCACATCTGCGGACAGGCACTTGGAATGGGCCCGGATAGCCGCTGAGCTTACGCCGAAGGAGGCTGCCAGCTCGTCGATGAGGTCCGTGAAAATAGCACTCTGCATACCGGTGGTTCCCTCGCTTCCGATCTCTTCTTTATCCGCCAGGACAATCATCACCGTATGTCTGTCAGAGGTCTCATCCAGGCAAGCCTTCCATGCCGGGTAAGCGCAGACCCGATCGTCGTGTCCGTAGCTTCCGAGCAGGGCCCGGTCGAAGCCCACATCTTGGGCCTTGAAGGCCGGAACCATGGACAGCTCAGCGCTCATGAAATCCGCCTCGGTGATACCGTATTTGTCATGCAGCAGGTGCAGCACATTGTTCTTGACGGTTTTCTCATCGTCCTCCGTAGCTGCCGTGTAGGGAATGTTGCCAAACCAGATATTCAGCTGCTCGCCCTCGATGGCGTTGCCAAGAGGCTTCTGATTCTGCTTGGCTGCCAGATGGGGAAGGAGATCGCTGATGTAGAATACCGGATCGCCCTCAGACTCGCCCACCTTCACCTGCACGGTGGCGCCGTCCTTCAACGCCACCACGCCGTGCAGGGCCAGGGGCATGGCCGCCCACTGATATTTGCGCAGGCCCCCGTAGTAATGGGTCTTGCCCAGAGCCACGCCCTCGGACTCATAGAGGGGAAGCTGCTTCAGATCCAGACGGGGACTGTCGATATGAGAGGCGATGATACGGATGCCGTCCTTCGCGATATTCTCAGTGCCCACCTTGATCAGATACATATTTTTCCCGCGGTTGTTGTAATAAATCTTGTCGCCCGCCTTGAGTTTGCGGCCAAAATCAAAAGCCTCGTAGCCTGCTGTCTTCGCAGCCGCCTCCACATAGGCGCAGCACTCCCGCTCCGTCTTTCCTTCGTCCAGGAAGTGCTTGTAGCCCTCAGCGAAATCGAAGATCTCAGTCATCAGGGTCTCATCTGCGGTTTCGTAGACGTTTGTTCTTTTGTAAGTGAGTGAATCCATGTGTGTTCCTTCTTTCTATAACTATATCGTATGCGTATTTTAGGCACATATAGAGATACCTGTATGGTATTTTCTCTTCAACATATAAAACTAAATATACCTTTTATTCATGAACCATTTTTCATTTTAACATGCTTCGAAAAATGTTTCTATCTTTGTTTTTCTCATTACCGCACCTACTGCGCGTCGATCTTTTCTTTTAACTCCGTCAGATACATCCAGCGCTCCATCTTCTCATCCAGCAGGCTCTGTGTCTCTTTCTTCTCCTTTGTAAGCTCCGTCAGGCGACTGTACTGGCTGGCGTGGGCTGCCATCTCTCCGTCCAGCTCCTCGATCTTCGCTTCCAGCGCGGCAATATCGTCCTCGATGGTCTCGAATTCCTTCTGCTCCTTGTAGGTGAATTTCAGCTTCTTCTCGCCCTTGTCCCAGGTAGCCTTCTTTTTACTGCCTGCCTCGGAAGCTCCCGCCGCTTTCGCACCCTTTCCGGATCCGCTTCCCAAGCCCGCGCCTGCGCCGCCATTTTCCCGGGCCAGCGCTTCCATGTAATCCGTGTAGCCTCCCTCATACTGACGGAAATGGCCGTTGCCGTCAAAGGCAAAGATCCGATCCACCACATTGTCCAGGAAATAGCGGTCATGGGAAACGAGAATCACGATGCCGATAAAGGAATTCAGGTAATCCTCCAGGATGGTCAGTGTGGGAATATCCAGCTCATTGCTGACCTCGTCCATGACCAGCACATTGGGGCCTGTCTGCAGGACGCCTAAGAGATACAGCCGCCGCTTTTCGCCACCCGACAGCTTTCCGATGGGCGCGTACTGCATATCCGGCGTAAAAAGAAAGCGTTCCAGCATCTGGGATGCCGTGATCCGACCGTCCCGGGTCGGAATGTACTCGGCGATGTCCTTTACATAGTCGATGACCCGCTGGTTCTCATCCATTTGGGGCAGCTCCTGGGCGAAATAGCCAAGCTTGATGGTTTCGCCCACCTCCACGTCGCCGGTATCCGGCGGAATCTGCCCCGCAATCATTTTCAGTAACGTGGACTTTCCGCAGCCATTTGGGCCAACAAACGCGATAGTCTGATTTTTCAGGAAAATATACGTAAAATCCTCAACGATCTTTCGGCTCTCATATTCCTTAGATACATGATGCAATTCTATGGTCTTTTTGCCCATGCGGGTCTCCACTGAATCCAGCTCCACAGCTTTATCGAAAACCGGGGCCTTACCGGCCCTCAGTGCCTCCAGCCGTTCCAGTCTGGCACGCTGCTTGGTGCTCCGGGCCCGGCAGCCTCTGGCTGCCCATTCAAGCTCCATTCTGAGGACGCTTTGCCGCTTCCGCTCCGTGGCCAGCTCCATTTCTTCCCGCTTCGCCTTCAGCTCCAGGAAGCCGGAATAGTTGGCCTGGTAGCTGTAAAGCTTCCCACGGCTGATTTCCAGAATCCGGTTGGTCACCCGGTCCAGAAAATAACGGTCATGGGTTACCAGGATCACGGTTCCCCGGAATTTCCGAAGATAAGCCTCCAGCCAGCGGATCATCTCCTCATCCAGATGGTTCGTGGGCTCGTCCAGAATCAGAATATCCGCCGGAAGCAGCAGGGTCCGTGCCAGGGCCACCCGCTTCTTCTGCCCGCCGGACAGCGTCTCGATTTGCGCACCCACATCCGGGATGCCTAAGGTGTTCAGCATATTTTTTGCGTCATACTCGGTGACCTCTCCGCCCGCCACATAGGACAGCGCCGTAGACCCATCCGGAAATGTGTTCGCCTGGGACAGAAAGGCCAGCTTTATGCCATTTTGCATAATAACCTGTCCCTGATCAGCCTCCTCGGTACCTGCGATAATCCGAAGCAGGGTCGTCTTGCCCGTGCCGTTGATGCCGATGATCCCGACCTTTTCTCCCTCCTGAATGCCACAGGAGATATCATCGAAAATCCATTTATCTCCGTAAAGCTTGCTTACGTGCTCGATATTTAAAATGTTCATAATACTTCCGTCTTTTCTCCTTACAAACTCATGCGCGCTATTCCTGCCGTCCGGTACTCCAAAAGCTTCTCCTTCAGCCCCTGATGCTCCTCCAGCTTCAGCTCCGGGTCTAATTTTTCGATCTTCGCGGCCTCCTCACTGGCAGCCTGCAGGATCAACGCGTCTGTAAAAATATCTCCAATCTTAAACTCCAGAATTCCACTCTGGCGGATTCCGAACAGGTCGCCCGGTCCCCGAAGCTTCAGGTCTTCTGAAGCGATATAAAAGCCATCATTGGACTTGTTCAGAATCTCCAATCGCTTTTTGGTATCCTTACTGTCGGATCCACTAACGAAAATGCAGTAGGACTGGTGCTTTCCGCGTCCTACACGCCCCCTTAGTTGATGAAGCTGAGCCAGGCCGAAGCGCTCGGCGTTCTCCACCATCATAACTGTGGCGTTGGGAACATTGACTCCCACCTCAATAACGGTTGTAGAGACAAGCACCTGGATTTCGCCTGCCGCGAAGCGCTCCATAATGTCATTCTTCTCGGCGGCTTTCATTTTCCCGTGCAGATATTCAATGGCGATACCGGGAGCCAGCTCCTTTTGCAGCTTTTCCGTATAATCTACCACATTTTCAATCTCGATCTCCGGATTTTCCTCCACCATAGGGCAGATAATGTACACCTGCCGCCCGGCGGCCACTTCCCGCTCGATAAAACGGTAGGCCTTAGGTCGATAACTCTCGTCCACCACACAATTCTTGATGGGCAGACGATTGGCCGGAAGCTCATCGATGACGGAGATATCCAAATCCCCGTAAATGATAATAGCCAGAGTCCGGGGGATCGGCGTGGCGCTCATGACCAACACATGGGGATGAAGTCCCTTACTCGCCAGTGTCTCCCTCTGGCGAACACCAAACCGGTGCTGCTCGTCTGTCACCACCAGTCCCAGACGGGCAAAGCTTACCTTCTCCTGAATCAGCGCATGGGTTCCGAGAATAATCCGCGCCTCACCGCTCTCAATGCGCGCATAAGCCTCCCGTTTCTCCTTGGCCGTCATGGATCCGGTCAGCAGCTCCACGCATACGTCCACGGAAAGCCCGGAAAGCAGCTCCCGGATACTCTCCGCATGCTGTCTTGCCAGCACCTCGGTGGGCGCCATCAGCGCCCCCTGATAGCCGCTCTCCACCGCAGAAAGCAATGCCAGCAGCGCAATGACCGTCTTACCGGATCCCACGTCTCCCTGCACCAGCCGGTTCATGATCGTTTCTCCCTTAAGATCCGCCTGAATCTCATTCCAGACCCGCTTCTGGGCCCCGGTGAGCTCGTAGGGCAGTGATGAAAGCAACTGCTCCACAGACGCTCCCGGATGAATCACGCACTCATTGACCGTATCTTCGGTCTGCTCTTTCATCTGCCGCAGGGCTAAAATAAACAGGAAAAACTCATCAAAGACCAGACGCTTTCTGGCCAACAGCAGATCCTCCCGCTTCACCGGAAAATGGATGGCCCGCAGGGAAAAGTTATATTCCGCTAACTGCTGTTCGTTCCGGATACGCTCCGGCAGATATTCTGTGTCCAGATCCAGTTGCTCAAAAGCCTGGCGCACCGCCTTGGTCACAGTCTTATTGGACAGACCGCCGGTCAGTCCATAGATGGGCTGCATAGTGTCCAGCAGCTTCTCATAGTCCTCCGGCGCGTAAATCTCCGACTGATCCATGGTGGTTCGACCCTTTTTCTTCTGCACCCGTCCCCGGAAGATATAGATGCAGCCAGGCAACAGGCTGTTTCGCAGAAAGGGCATATTAAACCAGGAAAGCTGCAGGTGCAGGCCATTTTCCTCTAAGGACACGGTGGTAATATGATACCTGCCCACTCGCCTGCCATCCGGGATCCGGCGGATAACGCCGGTCACGGCCTGTATCTTATCGGCCTCCAGAGCACCGATTGACACCGGTCTTTCATATACATCATATGTCCTCGGATAATAAGACAAGAGCTCTCCCACCGTGTCTACCCCGACACGGTGAAAGAGCGCAGCTGTCTTTTCTCCAATGCCTTTTAAGGCTGTAATTGGGGAAGCTGTATTCATTTTCTACTCCACAGAAACTACATAATAGTAAATCGGCTGTCCGCCAAAATGAACCTCGATATCGCAGTCCGGATACAGATCGCTTAAATCCTCGCCCAGCTTGTCCGCATCCTCCTTCTTCACGTCCTCGCCGTAGTAAATGCTGATAAGCTCAGAATCCTCATCGATGAGCTCCTTGAACATATCCAGCGTAGTCTGCTCCACATCCTCGCCCACAGCCAGGATCGCGTGGTCGCCGATGCCCATGATATTGCCCTCTTTGATCTCTTTGTCATCGATGTGAGTATCACGCACTGCGTAAGTCACCTGACCGGTCTTCACATTGGCCAGCTCCTCGGTCATGCGGGTCTCGTTCTCCTCTGCACTGGAATCCGGCATGAAATTGATCATGGCCGTAATTCCCTGGGGAACCGTTTTGGTGGGGATAACAATAATATCCTTATCCTCACAAAGCGCCTTTGCCTGATTTGCTGCCAGGATGATGTTCTTATTGTTCGGCAGAATGAAGATATGATCCGCGTTTACCTTTTCAATGGCATTGAGCATATCCTCGGTGCTGGGGTTCATGGTCTGACCGCCCTCGATCAGGTAATCCACGCCGAGACCCTTGAAGATCTCACCAATGCCCTCGCCGATGGATACTGAGATAAAGCCCATCTCCTTTCTCGGCTCTTCTGCCTTCTGCTGAGCCGCAATCTTGGAAGCATCCTTGATGAGCTTCTCCTCATGCTCCTCACGCATATTGTCGATCTTCAGCCGGGACAGGGAACCGTAGGTCAGCGCCTTCTCGATGGCCTGACCCGGATGATTCGTATGTACATGAATCTTTACGATATCATCGTCAGCCACGCACACAATAGAATCACCGATAGACTCCAGGAAAGCCTTAAATTCCATCTCGTCCTTATGCTCAAACTTCTTATCTAATACGATAATAAACTCGGTGCAGTAACCGAACTTGATTTCAGCCTCTGTCTCCGCGCTGATCTTCACCGGAGCGGACTTCGGCGCTTCAAAGGTGTAATCCACCTCTTTTCCCAGATAAGCGTCATAAGCGCCCTTCAGCACCTCCACAAGGCCCTGTCCGCCGGAATCTACCACACCTGCCTCTTTCAGAACCGGTAAGAGATCCGGAGTAGTCGCCAGCACACGCTCCGCCTCTTCAATCACACCTGCAAAGAAGACGTCCAGATCCTCTTCCTCCAGAGCCAGCTCTGCCGCCTTATCAGCCGCGCCTCTGGCCACCGTCAGAATTGTTCCCTCCTTCGGCTTCATAACCGCCTTGTACGCAGTCTCTACTGCTTTCTGGAATGCATTGGAAATGGTCATCACGTCCAGGGTCTCATACCCCTTGATTCCCTTGGTGAAGCCACGAAGCAGCTGGGACAGGATAACGCCGGAGTTTCCGCGCGCTCCTCTTAAGGATCCGGAGGAAATAGCCTTCGCTACTGTCTCCATAGTACGCTCAGACAGGTTGTTGACCTCGGAAGCTGCAGACATGATGGTCAGCGTCATGTTGGTTCCCGTATCGCCATCCGGCACCGGAAATACATTCAGCTCGTTGATCCACTCTTTTTTCGCTTCCAGGTTCTTAGCGCCGCCTAAAAACATCTTTGTAAGCGTGTTTACCTCTATCGTTTTCATAATGTCAAAAAACTCCTCCTGAAATTAATCTATGACCCGAACGCCCTCAACAAAGATGTTGATTTTCTCAATGGTCATTCCGGTGAACTCCTCCACCTTGTACTTTACATTGCTCATCAGATTGTCAGATACAGCGGAAATGCTGACGCCATACGCTACAATTACATGGAAAGAAAGCGTAATCTTATTGTCATTGATCTGTACGTTCACGCCGCGGGTCAGGTTGTCTCCCTTCAGGAGCTTTACCAGTCCATCTTTCATATTTACCATGGCCATTCCAACGATACCGAAGCACTCCACTGCTACGGAACCTGCATATCTGGCAATAACTTCCGGGTCGATCATGACAGCGCCCATCTGCGTATTCATAAGTCCCTTCATTATCATTACCTCCACTCTTATTTTTTATTACATCAAAAAAGCCCATGTCTCTCCTCGCTTATCAGATGACATAGATATAGTGTATTATAACCTGTTTTACCTCGAAAAGAAAGCTATTTTTCATACTTTCTAAAAAATTGTAATATTTTTAAATTTCCACTTGCAAAATATAGTGGCATCTGCTAGAATAACTTATGTTGCGAGCCTATATATAGGTTCACTATCGTTCAAGAGGAGGTGCAAACATGGCAAAGTGTGCAATCTGTGAAAAAGGCGCTCATTTCGGAAACAACGTCAGCCATTCACATAGACGTTCCAACAAGATGTGGAAATCCAATGTTAAGTCTGTAAAGGTTAAGGTTAACGGCGCTGCCAGAAAGATGTATGTATGTACATCCTGTCTGAAGTCCGGAGCAGTTGAGAGAGCTTAAGTTTAAGATTGAGAAATTAGGAGCAGCGTGTGCCGCTCCTTTTTTTGTGTCCCTTTTATAGAAAATAAGAAAGAATCCTGCGTTTTATTTCATAATCACAGCCCCGATGAACCACAGCACATATACATGTACCGGGTAGAATATGTAGTAAAAATACTTCCGGAACTGCGGTGACAGCTTGTCCCGCTTCCGCTTCTTCTTACAAAAGCCAAGCTTTTCATTGCAGCCGAGCACCAACGGCAGGGCAAAGATCATCATCCACTGAAAATCATTATGGAACATATGGGACAGATCAAAAATCGGACGGAAAGATGCTCCCCAGAGCACCAGCCCCGTCATAATCTCCATCAGAGCCACCAGCACATCATGACCCACCAGGGAAAACAATCTTCCCCAGAGACCAAAGGCGGAATTTACAAAGAATACAAGAAAGATACCCAGGTATCCGAGAATCATCCGCTTCTTACTCTTGTCCTCCTTCGTAAAATAGAATAGCACGCCAATCAGCACATACATCAGCGCTCCCTCGCAGGTCAGCGCGCTTCCAAGCAGAGCCGAACCGAAATTCAATACTGCATAGGGCACTTCCACAATTTCATAGAGTCCGGCCCATACACCCGCGACAGCCACCTGATAAAAAATGTATGTGAACCAGATTTTCAATCTCCGCTTCGGATGGCGATTCGCGTATTCAATCAGATCCACCAGAAAAGCAGACGCAAATAAAGTCGCGAACATATTGGTGGTGACGGCGGTGACCAGGCCGGTCTTCTGTGCCACAACGGACATGAGCAGGTTAAAGGCCGCCATGGCTACGCTGGCGATGTAGAGCCGCCGGAAATACGCTTTCTTATCACTGGTTTTCGTAAGGCTCCATGCCATACAGTAAAAGAACAGCGGCGCGGACAGCTTTCCGAGCCACTGCAGAAACACCGGCATACCCGAAATCAGCGATCCGATATACCCCAGCACCATGGTCACAAGCGCTATCCGCTTCAATGTAGTTACAGACATTTTCTATCTCCCTTTATCGTTATTGTTCACTCCGTTCTCAATAACACGCTCCGCGGGACAGTGCATGTGAACAATAATCTTTTATCTTCCGCATTTTCCTCCGGACGAGAACAGATTATACCCGACAATCATCAGGGAAAAGGCCGCCAGCGCCCGCACAAACCAGCCGTTGACCGGCATAAAAAAGGTGGTGAGGATTCCGACGCCTATCCAGAACATCACAAAACCAAGCAGCTGTTTCATAACGGCTCCCGGCATATTATTTCTTATTCTATTCTATGTCCTTTTTTTTGAAATGTGTATCCTGGTAGCCGATTACTCTGCCTTTGGAGCTGCCTCCGGCTCGTCCTTTTCGATTACGTCTACTGCGTCCTGGATGGCGTCTGCCACCGGACTCTCATTCTTTGTGCCGCCTGATGCAAACTTATTCACGAAATCCGGAACCATGTCGAGAATCTTCGTTACAGTATCCTGATTCTTTACATTGACCAGCTTGGTGACGCCATTCGAGATTACCAGAATAGCGCTGGGGGAAATCTTCGCTCCCATACCGCCGCCTGCGTTCTGCTTCTTATCGCCCGCGAAGGCTCCGGCTCCCACGCCGAAGGATACGTCTACCAGCGGCAGAATGATGGTATCGCCGATGGTAACTGCGTCGCCGACTACGGTTTTTGTAGTGATAAAGCTGTCCATGCCCTTGAACAGGGACTCTACGGTGGTATCAAATGTATTATTCATAAGAAAGCCTCCTTATTATATCTTCTATGATTATAAATTTTTATCGCGATTTTGCACTGTCCAAACCACCTGCGCCTGTTGTGCGTAAAAAGGTGCAGCGTGATTCAGGATGCTTTGTCATATCGGCACGTCAGGTCACCATTCGGTATACAAAACGAACATTTTTGTCCCGGTACAGCCTCCAGGCAATCTGCGCGACGGTCAGCAGCCGGATGCGGCCCTTCAGATACAGCTCACCCTCCAGCACAGTCTCCTGAAAATCAGGGACTACCTTCACATTATCCATGAAAAGAGGATAAAATATACTGATGCCGCCCAGAATTTCTCCGGTCAGCGCCGGGTCGTCCGTTCCAAAACGCAGGTCACCCCGTACTTTGTTCGGAAGCAGTTTCACCAGAAAACCTTTCAGTTGGCTCCAGGCAAGACTGAGTGCCGCCTTTGTGCGGTCGTCCGTGGCAAAGCGTTTCATTCGTTTTATTTTAACATAGAACCGGTGTAATGTATATTTAAGATTTTTTAATTTTTTCGGAATAGAGCTTAAGCAGCGCCAGATAGTTTTCAGGAAGCCCGCAAGCGTTCTCAGAAAAACGGTAATTTTCCCGAAAATTCCGAGATTCCGCTGTTTGCGGGCGGGCCACGGCTCCAGTTCTTCTGTTTCCTCTTCTACGGGCTCTATGCAGATCTCCTGCTCTGCCGCCTTCCCCGCGTGCTCCTCTGCGTCCGCGAAAACTTCTTTCATCCCATCCTCTATCTCTTTTTCATCCGCCAGAAAATCCTTCACGGTAAAAATAAGTACCTTCAGCTTCGCCGACAGTTCCCCGTTCCGAAAGCTCACCGGTACCCGTACCAGCTGAAGTAGCCAGTGCACCCTTGCTTCCACGAAAAATTCCTCTTTCTTTTTCAGATGGGCCTCGTACCGAATCGGCACCAAAAGAAGCAATGCCAGAATCAGCAAAGCCAGTCCCAGCACCACTGCAAGTATGAGCAGTATGATTTTCAAGATAATCCAGATTATATGCAGCATACTGTCAGTTCTCCGTCCTGCCAAAATACTCACGCACGGCGAAGCCGCCGGTCTTCCGATAGATGTCCTCTACCATCCGCTGTACCAGCTCCAGGGCCTCCTCGTAACCCGACGCGATACCCACCACGAAAAGATCCTGCTTATAAAAGGCCGACTGCTTCAGATGGGCCGCGTGAAAAATATCAAAAAGATTCTCCGGATTGGAAGCCAGGGTGATCAGATAGATGCTGACCATCCCCATACCACGGTTGGCTTTTCTTATAATCTTATCCTTTTTTTTCGCCGTTTTGTCAGTCAGATAAAGATTTTCCGCCCACTGCATTCCGAAATCCTCTCCAGACAACAGTCTGTCCGCTCTGCGCTTACGCTATTGTCCTAAATTCGAAAAATGAGGGTATCGAAACCTATCCGCGACACCCTCTTTCCTCTCGTTTCTTCTAAAAATACTTTTTATTGCCCCAGAGATTACTCTTTTTCAGATCCAGATACTCATTGTAGGCCCGCTCCAGAATCTGCTTCTCATTGGAAAACTTCAGCAGATGGTAGGCCTCGTGATACTTATAATATCCCGAATCCACAAAATACTCCTCGCGCTGTGGTTTACTGTAATAATTGTCCGCCATCATCAGATACCAGTGAACGTCCTTCTCTACCGTGTCCTCCGGCACCGTGAAGGAATACTGGCTCTTGCCAATATACTTGATAATCGCGGCATCTACGCCCGTTTCCTCGCGCACTTCTCTTAACGCCGTCTCCTTGTACTCTTCTCCCGGCTCTACAGTCCCCTTCGGCAATACCCAGCCCTCATAACGGTTCTTGTAATTCTTGTACAAAAGCAGGATCTTACCTCGAAATATTACCACACCGCCACAACTGGTTGCTTCAATCATTGCAAAACCTCCTGTCCTGGTGTGTTCAAAAACTAGGTATAGTATAGCGCTTTTTGGGAGATTTGACAAGCGTTTGTTATCACCTTCTACTCGGTCCCGTTCATCAGATCCTTCAGAGCCTTATTCCCGTACCATTCCTGAAAAATCTGCCGTGCAATGGGCACTGCGTACTCGCTGCCGCTGCCGCGCTCCTCCACCAGCACGCAGACCGCGATATCCCGGTCCCCGGTATCAGAAAAGCCTACAAACCAGGCGTGGCTCTTGCTCTTATCACTGGTGTACTCGGCTGTTCCCGTTTTACCTGCGGTCTCAAAGCCCAGGTCCTTCAGCTTGCTTCCTGTTCCGCTCTCCACCACGGCCTTCATATATTCGGTCAGTGCAGCGGCCTCGTCCGCCGTCATCAGGGAGCCGTACTCCTCCGTATCGAAGGTTTTCACCGTCGCGCCCTTCGCGCTTCGCACCTCCTCCAGCAGATAAGGCTTCATCAGCACGCCGTCATTGGCAATGGTGCCGGCAATCAGAGCCATATGAAGGGGTGAAACAAGCGTCTCCCCCTGGCCGATGGCTGTCATCATCTGTTCTGCAGGCGTGGCGTCCGTTTTCAGGGAAAAGGAGCTCTTGGAATAAGTCAGAGGTGACGGCAACTCTGTGTTGAACAGTAACTCCTCACAGGTACTCTTAAACACACTCTCATCCAGCGACAGGCCAATGGTGGCAAAGGCTGAATTACAGGATTTCGCAAAGGCCTTTGTCAAATCTTCGGCTCCATGGGCCTTCTTATTATAACAGCTGATGGTATAGTTTCCCTCTGTAACCTTTCCCTTGCAATTGAAGGAAAAGTCTGCATAGGAATCCGGATTTTCCCGCATATACTCCAGCAGCGTCACAATTTTAAACGTGGAGCCGGGCGCGTAGAGTCCCTGGGTCGCGCGGTTGTAGAGGACGCTGCCACTCTCCGGGGAATCCTCCGCCGTAAGCGTATCCCATTTTTCATTGATAGTACCTGGATCGTAGTCCGGCTTGGACACCATGGCAAGCACCCGTCCGGTCTGTGCTTCCAGCACTACCACCGCACCCCGGTTCTTGCCCAGGGCGTCGTAAGCGGTTCGCTGCAAATCCATATCCAGGGTGGTCACCACATTATCCCCCTGACTTTTCTGGTCTTTCACCTGATTTTTCAGTTGCTCTGCCGGTGAGATACTGGAAGTCAGCAGGTAGTAATTGGCTAACTGCTCAATGCCTGTATTTCCACGGGTAGAATAGCCCACCACATGGGCAAACAGATTGGCGTAGGGATATTCCCGGGTCTCTGTACCGTCCGACGCTGCCTTCGTCTCCGCCAGCACTGTGCCGTCCGAGGCCAGGATATTTCCCCGGATATTCCGCTCTGCAAAGGCGTCCAGCCTGGCGTTGTAGGGATTGTTGATTACATCCGGACTTAAGACCGCGTCAAAATAGATAAAATAGCCTGTCATCAGCGCAAACAGACCGATGAAAAGGTACGTAATCACCGCCAGTTCATGATTTTTCCTGCTTTTTGCTCTGCCCGTCTTTGACTCTTTTTGCTTTTCTTGCTTTGGCTGCTCGTTCTTTTTCAATCTGCAAATCCTCGTCTTCTTTTAAGAGATACATACCCTGAATAATATAAAACATCAGGATACTGGACGCCAGGGAGCTTCCGCCGTAGCTCACCAGCGGCAATGTCACGCCTGTGGACGGAATAAAGCGGATGGCTCCTCCGATGGTCAGGAACACCTGAAAACCATAGAGGGTCCCGAAGCCCAACGCCGTATATTTGTAGAATCGGTTCTTGATCTGCATGGCAATATTGATAAACATGATAAAACAGCTCATGCATATCAAAATCAGGCATACGGCGAAGATACCGCCCATTTCCTCAGCAATAGCCGAGAAAATAAAATCCTGCTCCACTACCGGGATCTTATTGGGCATGCCCAGATTCAGTCCCATGCCGAACCAGCGTCCGGTTCCGATGGCAAATAAGGACTGCGTGATCTGATACCCCTCATTTTCAATGACGCTGAAGGGGTCGGTCCAGGCCAGCACCCGGACCCGCACGTGGGCGAACAGATGATAGCCGATGACCGCCGCCACCGATCCCGCTCCCAGACCTGCCAGGAAATACAGAGGTTTCTTCGTGGCCACATAGAGTATCACCAGGTAGGTTACAAAGAACAGCAGTGCCCCGCCCAAGTCGCTGGACACTGCCAGCACCAGCACATGGGCCGCCGCCAGAATGGTCGTCCGCACAATATCCGCGAATTCCGTGCTCTTACTCAGCATGGCTGCCACAAAAAATACAAAGGTAATTTTCACAAACTCACTGGGCTGGAACACAAATTTGCCGATAACCAGTGATAATTTCGCGCCCGAGGTGGTCTTGCCCACTACGGCCACGGCCATCAGAAGCGCCAGCCCGCCGATTCCGTAAAGCCAGGGCAGCTTCTGCAGAAAGCCGCATTTTCGGATCAGTACCGGCACAATCAGTGCCACCGCCAGTGCCACTGCCGCAATCTGAAATTGACGCACTGCCTTGTCATATGACAGCCGCGTCAGCATGATGAAACCAATGGCCAGCAGCAGACACATATTGTTCAGCACCAGCCGATTTGCCTTCGGATAGATAATCCGGGTGAACACCAGCACCGCCTGCAGCAAAAAAAACTGAAAGGCGTAGAATACCGCCAGCTTCATTTCCCCGGTCTGCATGTACAGCACCACAAAGGCCAGGGCATGAATCAGGAACAGGTTCAGAATCTGCAGCCGAAAACCGTGGCGCACCTCCTCCTGATCCCGTTTTCGCAGCACCGAATAGCTTAAGGATGTATAAAGCGCAATCAGGATAATAAACGCGTATTTGGATAAATCGGTAATCAAGAATACCATATATTTACTGTACTCCCCGTTTCAAATGTCCCTTTGTGTAGCTGTACTCCGGTCTCCGGCACGGCGCGCCGCCGCAAAACACCTCTGTGTAATCCTTCAGGATTCTTCGGATTTCCTTCCGGCTCTCCAATGTAAAGCAGAGACGTAACGCCTCCGGCGCAAGCCGCTCGACCTCTTCTTTATTATTCAGGAGAGACAGCGGTTCACTGTTATAGATTACATTATAACAGTAACGGCAGTAATTGACAGCCGGAAATTCTTTCTTATAGCGATCTATCAGCATCCGCACCGTCTCCTTCTGATCACAGCGCTCCACCGTCCGGTGCAGACAACCTGCCGTAGTCATCAGCGGCAGATAACCGTAGGCAATGAGCTCGGCATCTCGGGCTCCCCGCTCCTTAAGTTCCCGGTCGTTCAGCTCCAGCGGAAGTGTTTCTCTTGTGATTCCCTGTTTTTTCCAGAATGTGCCGGCTTCCTGATTCCAGCTGTAGAGGTTGTGATCACCAATCAGCGGCAGTTCCAGCCCCTGATTTTTTACAAATTCCAGCTCTTCCAGGTTTTTCAGTACCAGGCCGTCCAATCCCGCCTGCTTTATCAGCTCTGTCCGCTCCTCAAACCACCGTCTGGCGGGTGTCCGGAAAATCGCCGGCAGTACCAGCAGACATTCCTTTTCTGCCCTGTGGCAGACATTTACATATTCCGGCAGCCGTTCAAAATCCAGCTTTTCGCTGGTCAGATAGACTGCCTGTACCTCCGGAAAATCCAGCACTTCCGGCAGATATTCTGCCCGCTCCAACTGTACCCGAAGCAGAAAATGACCTGGCTTCTGTGCCTTTTTGTCCGTATCTCCGCCTGCCCCGTTGCATGTAAGCAGCTTCCGTATATCTCCGGATGCTCTGTGCGCTCCTGCCGTACACTGCTCTGTCAGCTTCTCCAAAGCCTCCCGCCGCATCCGGTTCAGCTGCCCGTTGGGGCAGAAGATATCGCCGTCCATCTGTATCGCGAGCTTTCCGAATATAAAGGGAGTATCCCCGGTCTTCATAAGCTGCTTGCGGATATCCGCTTCCGTCATAGGCTGATTCTTCGGCACCTGACCGGGCTCGCCCTCCACGCGCACCTCTGCGTCCCGATACCGCACCGCAAGCTCCGACGGTCCATCCAGGGAAATGCGGAAGCTACCCTCGATGGTTTCCTTCTTATCCCTGTCCAGATATTCCTTCCGAATCTCCTGCAGCAGCGCCTCGTATCGCTGCTTTTCCTGCATGGCCTTCTTTCCCTTCTCCTCAAAATGGCTGGGTCTGGTCAGGGAAATCATATCGCGGCCATTGTGTACCTGATAATAGCCTCTGGAAAATCCGCCCCGGTTATAAAGTGCCTGCAGTTCCCCATAATCCTTCGGGTCCACACGATATTTATCCCCTCCATATTCCAGGTAATGATCCAGATATTTCCGATAAACGCGCACTACGCCTGCCGTGTACTCGGGTCGTTTCATCCGACCCTCGATTTTCAGGGAGCAGACGCCTGCCTCCAGAATTTCCGGCAGAATCTCAATGGTGCACATATCCTTGGGACTTAAGATATACTCCTCGCCCTTTTTGCCAAGCAGCTTTCCATCACCCTTCAACTGATAAGGCAGGCGGCAGGGCTGAGCGCACCGGCCACGGTTGCCGCTGCGGCCGCCAAACATGCTGCTCATCAGG
Organism: Laedolimicola sp.; assembly: GCF_051972735.1. NCBI lineage: Bacteria > Bacillati > Bacillota > Clostridia > Lachnospirales > Lachnospiraceae > Laedolimicola > Laedolimicola sp. Next base: position 19,324 of record NZ_JBOKYU010000009.1, read on the forward strand.
CACTGGCCCGAATAACAGTAACAGAGGGCTCCGTGAATAAAGCTCTCAATCTCCACATCCACGGTATCATGAATCCGGCGAATCTCCTGCAGCGACAGCTCCCGGGCTGTCACCACACGGGCAGCTCCCTGCTTTTTCAGAAATTCAGCTCCTTCCGCGCCAAGCACCGTCATCTGAGTGCTGGCGTGAATATCCAGATCCGGGAAGTTCTCGCGAATATAGGAAAAGACACCCATATCCTGGACAATGACTGCGTCCAGACCGCTCTCATAATAGGGCTTCAGATAAGCTCCAAGCTCCTCCATCTCCGAATCCTTCAAAAGCGTATTGACTGTCATATACAGATCGCAGCCGTGCAGATGAGCGAACTCGATAGCCTCACACAGGCCCTTTTCGTCCGGATTCTCCGCATAGGCCCGGGCGCCAAACCTTGTGCCTCCGATATATACGGCGTCCGCTCCCGCGTTGACTGCGGCCCGCAGGCTCTCAAAGGAACCTGCCGGAGCCAGAAGCTCTGTCTGATGTCTCATGTTTCCTCCTCCACAAAAAAGGCGCCAAAAATCCGTCTGGCGCCCTCTCCATTTATCTCTGTGTATTGTTTCCACTGTTCACAGAATTCACATTATTTCCAACATTATTCTGCTTTCCCGCATGCTGCTCATTTCTGCGGTTATTCTGTCCGGAGCCTGCCTTCTTCTCTTTTTTCAGATTCTCGATCTCCAGCCGGGCCTCAATCAGATCGTGACGGACGCTGTACAGCTCCCGCTCCTTCTTCTCCAGCTCCGCGGTCAGCTTCTCAGCCTGGTTCTTGGCTTTAAAATAGTCGTCCGCCAGGTTCATACTCAACATCAGCTGCCGCTGATCGCCGCTCTGTTTCCGGTAGTTTTCCGTACTGTGGCACTCGGTCATTTTCTCGTTGATATAGACTGCTATCTGATGCAGATACTCCTGGCTTTCGTAGCCGCTGATCTTATAGACCCGGCCATCCACCACCACTTCCACTGCGTTTTTCATCGCCATCTCGTTCACGTCCTTTGGTTTTTTCGATACTCTATTATATCACATTACCGCCATCCGGCACAACACCCAGGTGATGATATCCCAACTCTGTGACCACACGTCCCCGGGGCGTCCGGTTAATGAAACCTTTCTTGATCAGATACGGTTCATAGACATCCTCTATCGTGCCGGAATCCTCGCCGATAGCCGCCGCCAAGGTGTCCAGGCCTACCGGACCGCCCATGAATTTCTCAATCATGGTCATAAGAATCCGCCGGTCGATCTGATCCAGACCATAGCGATCCACTTCCAGCAGATCCAGCGCGAAATCCGCAATCTCTTTCGTGATCTTCCCATCATATTTGACCTGGGCGAAATCACGTACCCGTTTCAGAAGCCGGTTGGCCAGTCTCGGAGTTCCCCTGGAACGTCTGGCCAGCTCCAGGGCTCCCTTCGGGTCAATCTCCACGCCCAGCACGTCCGCCGAACGCTCCACAATGGTCTGCAGCTCCTCGTCTGTATAGAACTCCAGATGATGAACCACGCCAAAGCGATCCCGCAGGGGCGCTGTCAGAAGTCCCGCCCTGGTTGTCGCGCCAATCAATGTAAAATGCGGCAAATCCAACCGGATAGACCGGGCCGAAGCGCCCTTTCCAATGACGATATCAATGGCAAAGTCCTCCATGGCCGGGTACAGAACCTCCTCCACCTGTCGATTCAGCCGGTGAATCTCGTCCACAAAAAGCACATCACCCTCAGACAGATTGTTGAGGATAGCCGCAATTTCACCGGGTTTTTCGATAGCCGGACCGGAAGTCACCTTCATGTGAACGCCCATCTCATTGGCAATAATGCCGGCAAGAGTCGTCTTGCCCAGTCCCGGCGGTCCGTAAAACAGCACATGATCCAGAGATTCTCCCCGGGCTTTGGCCGCCTGAATATAGATCTTCAGATTTTCCTTAGCCTTCTCCTGGCCGATATATTCATCCAGCGTCTGAGGCCGCAGACTGTAGTCTGTGCGGATATCCTCCTCCATAGCCTCCGTTGTAATGATACGTTTTCCCATCTCTCTGTCTCCTAGAAGCTGATATATTTTAACGCAGCTTTTAAAATATCTTCTACATTCATACCGTCGGCTGCTTCCACCTTCCGCACAGCCTTCAGGGAATCGGAAGCGGAATAGCCAAGGGCTGTCAGAGCTTCCACGGCCTCGTTCCGGGCCTCGCTCAGATCGGGAGCCGCTCCAGCTGCCGCCTTTGCCTGGCTATTCTCCAGACGCGCCTCAAAGGCCTCCTCAAGGCTTAATTTATCCTTCAGCTCCAGAATCAGCTTCTGGGCTGTCTTCAGGCCGATACCAGGCGCTTTTGCAATGGCCTTTGCGTCATCCGCCAGCACCGCGAAGCGGAGATCGTCCGCGGAAAGGGCGGAAAGTACTCCAAGGGCCGCCTTCGGACCGATACCATTGACGCTCAAAAGCTGTTGAAACAGCTTCCGATCCTCCCGGGTAAAAAAGCCGAAAAGCACAAATGCGTCCTCCCGCACCTGCAGGTAGGTATACAGGCGAAGCTCCTCGCCTGCCGCCGGTAAAAGATCCAGATCCCGTCCGGACATGAGAATCCGGTAGCCGATTCCACCGGTCTCCAGCACTGCCATACTCTCCTCCGGCTCAATATAAGCCAGTGTACCTCTGATATACGCAATCATGGCTGTCTCCTGTTCTGTGTAACCTGTACCGGTTTTCTTCTTCCGAAGGGCTTCGGTACAGTCAGTTGTTCAATAAACGGCACGCACAGATTTGATACCAGTATCGCGTACACCATACCCTCTTCTATCCCGGCCAGCCGAAGCGCCGCCGTCATGACGCCAATCAGAACGCCGTACCAGATCTGGCCCTTTCTCGTAATCGGTGACGTCACACAGTCCGTCGCCACAAAGAAAGCTCCCAGAATTAGACCGCCTCCCAGAAACTGGGTGGTAAAATAGAGCTGATCAAAGCCCTTTCCCGCGCCGAGAAACAATGTAATCAGGAAGGAGATCCCAATCGCCGCCGGAATCCGCAGATGAATGATACCAAAGGCCAGCAGCAGCACCGCGCCAAGGAGTAACATCGCCGCCGATACCGTACCGATACTGCCGTTGGTATTGCCCCAGAGCATCGGATAGGGATCTACGGTCTGTCCGGACAAAAGCTGCCCCAGAAGCGTCTGGGAACCATAGCTGCCGAAGCTGTAATCCTTCATATATTTCGGAAAAGCCAGAAACAGAAAACAATAGCCGGAAAGAGCCGGATTCAGCCGGTTCTTTCCAAGGCCACCGAAAGGCATCTTGATCACGCCGACAGCAAAAAGCCCTCCTAAGGCTCCAAGCCACAGAGGCGCGTTTACCGGCAGCATCAGGGCCAGCAATTCCCCCGTCACCATGGCACTTCCGTCCGCCACAGTCAGCGGCTTATCCCGAAACGCTTCAATGGTAAATTCTGTAAGTGTACAGGTGACAACGCAAATCAGCAGATGCAGAAGTACCCGCGGTCCGAAATGAAGGACGCCGAAAATCTCCGCAGGCAAAAGCGCCAGAAGCATCATCCGCATCATACCTGCTGTCGTCATCGTTCCCTTCACATGAGGAAAGATCCATTTGTAATTTTTTTCCATTGTCTCATTTCCTCCCTATCTTCTTCCCTGTGCCAGCAGCTTCCGGCGCATGTCCTGAATGGACGGAGCCAGCTGTCTTCTGGCCGGGCATACAAAGCTGCAGCTTCCGCAGCCCAAGCATTCCATGCCGTTCATATCCCGGAACTCCTGCTCTTTTCCGGCCTCCGCCGCGTCCGCAAGCTTTGTGGGCAAAAGATAAATCGGGCAGGCCTCTGTACAGGAACCGCATCGGATGCAGACGCCCGGCTTATCCGTATAATCCTGACTCATGCACAGAAATCCGGTTACTGTCTTCGTCACCGGAACCTCCAGGTTCTTCATCTCCACACCGCGCATGGGACCGCCGCAGACAAACTTCTTCGGCTGCTTCGCGTAACCGCCCGCTGCCTCCGGAAGCTCCGAAAAACTGGTGCCGATCCGAACCAGAAAATTTTTCTGTTCCTTCAACGCTTTTCCGGTCACCGTCACTGCCCGCTTCGTCACCGGAAGGCCGAGAACCAGCGCCTCATAGATGGCGTGAAGCGTTTCCACATTCAGTACGATACAGCCCGCGTCTGCCGGAAGCTGGGACGTGTTGATCTCCGCGCCGGTACAGGCGTAGATCAGCATACGCTCCGCACCCTGGGGATACTTGGTTTCCAGTACCCGGACCTCCATCCGGGGTTCACTTCCGCTGGCCATCTGCATGGCTGTAATGGCGTCCCGTTTATTATCCTCCATGGCAAAAATACCGGTAGCACGCTCAAAAAGACTCAAAACAATCCGAAGTCCCTCAACCAGACACTCCGGCGATTCCAGCATTCTACGGTAATCGCTGGTCATATAGGGCTCACATTCGGTACCGTTGATCAGGACATAACGGATTCTCTTAGGATTCCGTACTGCCAGCTTGATATGGGTCGGGAATCCGGCTCCTCCCATACCGACCACTCCGGCCTCCTGGATCCGGCGCAGGCGCTCCCCAACCTCCAGCTCCTGCCAGGGCTTTATCTCCGAAACCGGCATTTTTTCGTACAGACCGTCATTTTCGACTACCACAGACAAAATCTCTTTTCCGGATACGGTTTTCCGCGGCTCAATCGCTTTTACCGTACCGGACACCGACGCATGAACCGGCGCGGAGATATCGCCACTGGCCTTCGCAAGGAGCTGTCCCTCCAGTACCCGGTCTCCCACAGCTACCACTGGCACTGCCGTGCCGCCGATATGCTGACGCAGGGGATAGATCAGATCTCCCTTCGGCAGATACTCCTCCAATGCTTTTTCTCTTGTAAACCGCTTTCTCTTGTGCGGAAATACTCCGCCCTTAAAGGTCACATGTGCCATGAATTTTTATCACTCCGGTATTTTTTATTTCAACTCGTTACTGTTCTCTGGAACCCTTGCCAACCTTCCGTACCGCACGCTCTTTCAGCGCCTGCGCCCGGGACTTCATGTTCGGGTAAGCGTTCATGGTACGTCTGGTAAATACGTTACCCATACCTTTCAGACGCTCAAAGCGCTTCTGCGCAGCGCCGAAACGCTCGGCCAGCTCTGCCAGACGTCCTTCCTGACGGGCTTTAAATTCTTCAGGAGACTCACCCGCAAAGGCTACCATTGCATTGACCCGATCCTCAAGACGCTGTTTCAGCTCCGGTACATACTCAGGCAGACGGTAATGGGCCAGCCGTTCTTTGAGTTCCTCGGTGCTCTCATAGAGCTTCGTATTCTGGATATATTCGTACAGCTCGTCCATAACCGCGTCCATATTCCGCAGCTTCTCGCCAATCTGCATGGCGTTCATGTAGGACATGCCGAAATCCACCGCGTATACCAGGGTCGCCACGCTCACCAGCAGCTTTCCGGTCGCCACGCTGTACAGGCTCACAATCCAGTCCACAAAAGGCTGAAATACATAAAAGAGAATCACGGAAAACACTCCCCAGCCCAGGGATGCGCCCAGACAGATGCGCCCCTGAAAATTAAACTTATTCTTGCTGTAATCCCACCAGCTGGTATGGAACAGAGCCTCCATCAGAACCGCCGTAACATATTCCAGAATTGTCGGCACAATCACGCCGCAGATATAGAGCAACAGAATATTTCCGGCGATGGGCTTCAGAATCAGATAGACGATGACAGCCCCGAAGCCATAGATGGTGCAGACCGGACCGGCCACAAAGCCTCGATTGACCAGTTTCTTCTCCTTTATGGATACGTAGGAGCTTTCCCAGAGCCATCCCAAGAAGCTATAGATATAAAACCAGTTGACGATATGGTAAATGTCCACGCCTGCAATCTGTATATTCCACATACTGTCCTTTCTCCTTGTGTATTTCACAAAATTATGCCCAGACAAGGCGCGAGGACACGCACGCCAAAGTGCCTGTCCTCCCGTCTGTGTATATCCGTTTGTAATTCTTTTCTTACTCTTCCTCAGCTGCTACCGCGTCGATGTCCACATCTGCCACATCGCCGGCTGTCTCGTTGCTCTGCAGTGCCTTCATGCTCAGAGAAATCTTCTTATCCTCGCCATTGAAGTCTACAACCTTTGCCTCGATCTCCTGACCGATGCTCAGTACGTCAGACGGCTTCTCTACGTGCTCTCTGGAAATCTGGGATACATGAAGCAGTGCGTCTACACCCGGCTCCAGCTCTACAAATGCGCCGAAATCTGTCATTCTTGCCACCTTACCGGTAACTACGTTGCCTACTGCATACTTGTCAGCAGCATACAGCCACGGATTCTGATCCTCAAATTTCAGGCTCAGGGCAATCTTGGTATCACGGATATCCTTAATCAGGACATTCAGCTTCTCGCCAACCTTGAATACCTTCTTCGGGTTCTCTACGCGTCCCCAGGACATCTCAGAGATATGAAGCAGACCGTCTGCTCCGCCCAGATCTACGAATGCACCGAAATCGGTTACGTTCTTTACAACACCCTCTACCACATCGCCTACATGGATGCGCTCGAAGAGCTCTTTCTGCTTCTCAGCTTTTTCAGCAACGATCAGCTGCTTACGGTTACCGATGATGCGGCCACGGCGCGGATTGAACTCGGTAATAACAAAGCTGATCTCCTGACCTTCATACTTCGCCAGGTTCTTTTCATAGGTATCGGATACCAGGCTTGCCGGGATGAATACTCTGGACTCATCTACAACAACGCTTAAGCCGCCGTCCAGAACCTGGGTAACCGGTGCTGTCAGCACTTCCTCGTTCTCAAAAGCCTCTTTCAGACGCTTGCTGCCCTTCTCGGCTGCCAGACGCTTGTAGGTCAGGAGAACCTGTCCCTCGCCGTCGTTGACCTTCAGAACCTTTACTTCCATGGTATCACCTACATGGATGACTGTGGTCAGGTCGATGGGGCTGTTGCTGTACTCATTCTTGGTCAGGATACCGTCGGATTTGTAGCCTATGTTCAAGATGGCTTCATCTTCTTTGACATCAATCACAGTGCCTTCGACAACCTCTCCGTTTCTTATTGTTTTCAGTGAACCTTCAAGCATTTGTTCAAAACTTAATTCTGACATGTTTTTGAACCTCCTCAATAATTTTGTTTGGGGTCGAAGCCCCTGCTGTAATACCTACGCAACGGATGGACTGCGATGTCTTCAAATCCAAATCATCAAGTGACTGTATATAGTAAGTATTTTCACATTCTTTTTTACATATTTCAAATAGCTTCTGTGTGTTGGAGCTGTGACTTCCTCCGATCACTATCATCGCGTCTACATCGGACGCAATTTCCCGGGCTTCGGTCTGACGCTCCTCGGTTGCACTACAGATCGTATTTAAAACAATTATATCATAACCCTTTTTTGAAATAATTTCAACTATATCTTCAAATTTATTGTAGTTAAATGTCGTCTGGGACACAATGCAGAGCTTTTCACCCATCGGCAGGGCAAAGTTTTCCGCTTCTTCAAGGGATTCCACCACGTAGGCAGGTTTTTCGCACCAGCCACGGATGCCCTCCACCTCGGGATGCTTTGCATTACCGATGATCAGGATGTGACGTCCGTTGGCTTCTTCCTTCCGGGCGATACGGTGAATCTTTTTCACAAAAGGACAGGTGGCATCCACCAGATTCACGCCCTGCTGTTTCAGAAGCTCATACACCTTTTCCCCCACGCCGTGGGCCCGGATGATGACTGTACCGCTGGTGAGGCTTTTCAGTTCTTCTTCGGAGTTCAGAACTTTTACGCCCTTTTCCTCCAGTTCCTGTACCACGGTTTCATTGTGTACAATGGGGCCATAAGTGTAAATGGGGCCCTCCGCCTGCTCCACCTGTTCGTATACCGTGTCCACGGCCCGGCGCACGCCAAAGCAGAACCCGGCCGTCTTCGCAAGCCTTACTTCCATAGGCACCTCCTAGTGAATCAGATCGGTAATTGCCGTGATTACCTCATCAATGGTCATATCTGAGGAATCCACATAAGTCGCGTCCTCCGCCTGACGAAGAGGTGCGAACTCCCGCTCCATATCCCGCTTGTCCCGCTCGATAATGTCAGCCTCAATGGCCGCCAGATCACAGGTCTCACCCTTTTCCGTCAGCTCGTCATAGCGGCGCTTGGCGCGGCAGGCGCTGGACGCGGTCAGATAGACCTTTACATTGGCCTTCGGAAGCACATAAGTGCCGATATCCCGGCCATCCATGACCACATTTTCCCGCTCGGCCAGGGCGCGCTGCAGCTCCACCAGCTTCAGGCGCACGTCCTTATTTACAGAGGACGCAGAAGCCATATTGCCTACCTCCTCGGTGCGGAGCAATCCGGTTACGTTCTCACCGTTCAATAATACCTGCTGTAAGCCGTCCTTGTATGCAATCGTAATATCAGCGTCACGGCTTGCCGCACTGATTTTTCCGCTCTCGTCCGCGCTAATCCCCCGGCGCAGCAAATACAGCGCCATGGCACGGTACATAGCTCCCGTATCCACATAGATGTACCCCATCTTCTTCGCCACTGCCTTAGCAATGGTACTTTTTCCGGCTCCCGCCGGTCCGTCAATCGCTATCTGATATGTCATAGGTTCCTCCTCTATACAGCATTACCGGCTGCGTAGGCCGTGGACCAGGCAATCTGCAGATTGAATCCGCCGGTCACTGCGTCCAGATCCAGTACCTCACCGATAAAGTATAATCCTTTTACGAATTTTGATTCCATGGTGGAAGGATTGATCTCCTTCACAGCCACGCCGCCTTTGGTAATAATCGCCTCTTTGTAATCCCGAAGCCCCGTCACGGTCATAGGCAGGCTTTTGGTCAGCTTCACAAAGCCCTGCCGCTCCTCCCGGGAGATATCATGTACCTTCTTATCTTGGTCGATGCCACTGAGGCCAATCATCACCGGCGTTAATTTAGCCGGGAACAGGCTGCCGATCACATTTTTGAAGCTCTTATTGTGATTTGCGTCAAACTCCCTTAGGATACGTTGGTCAAGCTGTTCCTCACTGAGCGCGGGTTTCAGATCCAGTACCGCCTTAAGCTCCTGCTTTGCCGCCAGGGTTCCCACGTAGCTGCTGGCTGTCAGCACCAGTGGTCCGGTGATACCGAAATGGGTGAACATCATCTCTCCGAACTCCCGGAATACCTCTTTCTTTCCATTGCAGATCCGAAGCTCCACATTTTTCAGGGAAAGTCCCTGTAAATCCTTTACAAATTGTTCCCGGATATTAAAAGGAGTCAGGGACGGGATGCAGTCGGTCACCTTATGGCCCGCCTCTTTTGCGAAACGGTAGCCGTCGCCTGTGGAACCGGTTACCGGATAGGAAAGACCGCCCGTGGCCACAATAACCGCGTCACCCTCTATCCGGGTTTTATCTGACAAAATCAGACCTCTGGCTTCTCCCGCTTCAACGATAATATCTTTTACTTCTGTATTCAAGTGAACCTCTACGCCAGCACGCCGCATACTACGCCGCAGCGTATCCAGCACATCCGCCGATCTGTCCGACAACGGGAAGACACGTCCCCCCCGCTCCGTCTTGATCTTCAGACCCTCTTCTTCGAAAAAGGCCATGGCGTCCTGGTTGGTGAAGCCGTAAAAGGCGCTGTATAAAAAACGGCTGTTGGTTCGCACGCTGGCGAAAAGAGCGTCCATGTCGCAGGCATTGGTCAGATTACAGCGGCCCTTTCCCGTAATATACAGCTTCTTACCCAGCTTTTCATTTTTCTCATATACGTGGACCTCATGGCCGTTTCTGGCCGAGAAAATGGAAGCCAGCATACCGGCTGCGCCGCCGCCCACGATCAATACCTTGCTCATGCAAATTTCTCTCTTTCTATCTGTACATCTGTAGCAGCTCATCATCACAATGTCACATCGTTTCGGGTGAAATAGTGAATTTCATACGAATACTTCGTAATGTAAAAACAGCGTCGGCGAAAATTCGCCAACGCTGTTAGTGTACCACATTTTTGCCGGATCGGCAATCTGCGATTTCAAAATCTGATTTTTCAAAAATCCGATTATACCGGATATGCCCCGTTCTCGGTGTCTGCTACGGTTGCATCCATTTTCTTCTGCTGTGCGTCTCTGTACTTGAAGAAGTCGGTTGCTACCTGCGGGAACAGTGCGTAGGTCAGAACGTCCTCCGGCTGCTCCTCGTACTGCTTCATCTCGCTCTCCAGAGTCTCTAATTCGTTCGGAACCAGGTCTGCCGGACGGCAGGTGATCACCTCGGCATCGCCGATGCACTTCTTCTGAACCTCCGGATTGAACGGCTTTACAGTCTTTCCATAGTGTCCGGACAGCAGGTCCTTGGACTCCTTAGTTACCATCTTGTAACGCTCGCCGCCTACCACATTCATAACAGCCTGTGTACCTACAATCTGGGAGGACGGAGTTACCAGCGGGCACTCGCCGAAGTCCTTACGTACACGCGGAACCTCCTCCAGTACCTCATAGTATTTGTCGGAAGCGCCCAGATCCTTCAGCTGGGAAGTCAGGTTGGACAGCATACCGCCCGGTACCTGATACAACAGGGTCTTGATATTCACGCCCAGGTTCTTCGGATTCAGCAGGCCGCTCTCCAGAGCCTCGTCGCGCATGGGACGGAAGTAATCCGCGATCTCAGCAAGAAGCTTCTGATCATATCCTGTATCATAGGGAGTTCCCTTGAAGGTTTCAACCATAACCTCGGTTGCCGGCTGGGAAGTTCCCAGAGCGAAGGGAGACATGGCGCAGTCGATGACGTCTACGCCGGCCTCTACCGCCTTTAAGTAGGTCATGGAAGCCACGCCGGAGGTATAGTGAGTATGCAGCTGAATCGGGATCTTAACGGTCTCTTTCAGTGCCTTAACCAACTCCGTAGCCTTGTACGGAAGCAGCAGGCCTGCCATATCCTTGATACAGATGGAGTTTGCACCCATCTCCTCGATGTTCTTCGCCATGGTGGTCCAATACTCCAGTGTATACGCGTCGCCCAGAGTGTAGGACAGCGCTACCTGTGCATGGCCGTTCTCTTTGTTGGCAGCCTTTACTGCTGTCTGCAGGTTACGCAGATCGTTCAGGCAGTCAAAGATACGGATAATATCAATACCATTTGCGATGGACTTCTGTACGAAGTACTCTACGACGTCGTCGCCGTAGGGACGGTAACCCAGAATGTTCTGTCCACGGAACAGCATCTGCAGCGGAGTTTTCTTTGCCTTGTCTTTGATTTTACGAAGTCTCTCCCAGGGATCCTCATGCAGGAAACGAAGGGATGCGTCGAAGGTAGCTCCTCCCCAGCACTCCAGGGAATGGTAGCCTACCTGATCCAGTTTTTCCACGATGGGCAGCATCTGCTCTGTGGACATACGTGTAGCAATCAGAGACTGATGTGCGTCACGCAGGATAGTCTCGGTAATCTGTACCGGTTTCATATCTGACATAATAGTTCCTCCTATTATTACGGCTCCCAAAGTCAGATGTCTTATCGTGCAGGCACGAACGCCATCTGACTTTTTGAGCCCGGCATCATTAAAGCGGATATTCGCAATCCGCTTCGCTACTTGCTCATAACCGAATAACTGCTCCGCAGTTTATCAGAAGGAGCTTGCACTCCTCCTGATACAAGCAAGTCCCCACCCATTGCTTATTGCTTTTCGCAATTGAAGTAGGGGACTTACTTGATTCGGTTAAATTCCAAAAATTGCCATAAAGGTTCCGGCTGCTACGGCCGTACCGATAACTCCGGCTACGTTCGGTCCCATGGCATGCATCAGCAGGAAGTTGGTCGGATCTGCTTCCGCTCCTACCTTCTGTGATACACGGGCTGCCATCGGAACTGCGGAAACTCCGGCGGAACCGATCAGCGGATTGATCTTGCCCTTGCTGAGTACGCACATAAGCTTGCCCAGAAGAACGCCGGCCGCGGTACCGAACGCGAACGCAATCAGACCCAGGGCTACGATCTTCAGTGTGCTGATATTCAGGAATGCCTCTGCGCTGGTGGTTGCTCCTACGGAGGTACCAAGCAGAATAACAACGATGTACATCAGGGCGTTGGACGCTGTATCCATCAGCTGACGTACCACGCCGGACTCGCGGAACAGGTTACCCAGCATCAGGGCACCTACCAGCGGAGCGGTGGTCGGCAGAATCAGGCAGACAACAATGGTTACAATAATCGGGAACAGGATCTTCTCCAGCTTGGATACCGGACGAAGCTGCTCCATCTTGATTTTACGCTCTTTCTCGGTCGTCAGCAGCTTCATGATAGGCGGCTGAATAATCGGAACCAGAGACATATAGGAATACGCAGCTACCGCAATGGGTCCAAGCAAAGCGGTCTGCTCCAGTTTTCCGGCCAGGAAGATGGAAGTCGGGCCATCTGCTCCACCGATGATGGAGATAGCCGCTGCTGCCTTGTCGGAAAAGCCCATGAGCATAGCGCCCAGATAAGCTGCGAAGATACCGAACTGAGCTGCCGCTCCCAGAAGGAAGCTCTTCGGATTCGCGATCAGCGGACCGAAGTCGGTCATGGCTCCGACGCCCATGAAGATCAGGGACGGCAGGACAGACCATTCATCCAGTACATAGAAGTAGTACAGAAGTCCGCCTACTCCGTTTGAAGTTTCCTCCGGACTTGCGATAATATCCGGATAAATATTTACAAGAAGCATACCAAAAGCGATCGGAACCAGAAGAAGAGGCTCGTACTCTTTTTTGATAGCCAGATACAGGAACACGCATGCCACCAGGACCATGACGTAATTTCCCCAGGTCAGGTTAAAAAACGCGGTCTGATGCATGAGGTTTCCCAGGGTTTCTAAAATGTATCCCATGTCTTAACCTCCGTTGATTTCTCTTAAGGCTATGCCATTAGTTCAGGGATGCCAGTAAATCTCCGGACTCTACAGCCTGGCCTACGCTTACGTTGATGCCTGCTACGGTGCCGTCCTGGGGTGCTACTACCGGGATCTCCATCTTCATTGCCTCAAGAATGATGATGCTGTCACCGGACTTCACTGCCTGTCCGACACTTGCCTCTACCTTCAGTACCTTGCCCGGTACGGAAGCCTTTACTGCTACTGCGCCTGCTGCCGCGGGAGCTGCTGCCTTCGGAGCTGCTGCCGGTGCAGGTGCTGCTGCGGGAGCTGCCGCTGCGGGAGCTGCTGCTACTGCGCCTGCGCCCTTCTCTTCAACGACTACATCATAAGCTACGCCATTTACGGTAATTGTATAATTTTTCATCTCTATGAATCCTCCTAAATATGAGCATGCGTTATGCTTTTTTCCATTTATTGTTGCTTCTGCGCTTGATAGAACGTACTACAAAGCCATCTGTAGATGTACACTCTGCCGCCGCAATTGCCGCAGTGATGACTGCGATAAGCTGCAGATCGTCTGCCGGTGCAGGTACCGCAGGTGCCACAGGAGCAGGTGCGGGCGCTGCCGCCTTCTCTGCCGCATCCTTCTTTGCCTTTCCCCGATTTTCAAATACGGATACGTATTTGAACAGGGAAATGATAAACGCCAGAAGAATCAGCACAGCGAATACAGATCCCATACCAATCAAGGTATTCAGGGCTGCCTTTTTGGCAATCTCTCCCTTGCTGTAGATCGGGTCCATGGTTACCGTGGTAACCACATCGTCCTTATCAAACTCCAGAGCCAGACGCATGTTATGATCTGTGAACTCATAGACAGCAGTGTAGGTTACATTGCCATCCTTGTCGGTGGTGCCGCCCTCATATTCCTTCAGGCCTACAAAATCACCGAACTCATCGAAATTGGCATCATAGGATTTCAGCAGGCTTAAGTATGCGTCTGCCGTAAAATCAAACTTCTGTCCGGTTCCGCCGATATAGGGATACAAAGCTACCTGCTGCTCAAAATCATCATAATTCTCCTGAAGATTGCTCAGATTCGCATCCAGGCTTTCTTTATCTGTACCAACCAGCATCTCCACATAGCTGTCGAGCTTGCCCTGGTATACCTCCTCATTCGGAAGAGTCTCCTTGGCAGCGCAGCCGGTCAGTACAAAAAGTCCCATCAGGAGCAGCAGAGCCGATAATTTTTTCAAGCTTCGTTTCATACTCTCACTCCTCTTAGACAGTTCCGTGTTTCTTCGCCGGACGGTCCTCTCTCTTGGTAAATAACATCTCAAACGCGCCGATCACATACTTTCTTGTATCCTGCGCCTCGATAACGGTGTCCACATAGCCCCGTGCAGCCGCTGCGTCTACGCTGTCCTGAAGAGCCGCGTACTCTGCCGCCTTCTCCTGCTGGGTTGCGGCGTCCGCGCCAGCGTACATAACCTTTGCCGCCAGGGAAGCGTCCATCATACCGATCTTTGCGTCCTTCCATGCGTATACCAGATCCGCGCCGATGCTCTTGCTGTTCATGATCACGTAAGCGCTGCCAAATGCCTCGCCTGCGATTACATTTACCTTCGGAACGGTCGCGTTCGCAAATGCGTAGGTAAGCTTCGCTGCTGCCTTACCGATATTGCGCTCGGTGCACAGGGAAGCCTTAAAGCCCTTTACATTGGTAATGGTCAGAACCGGGATATTGAACGCGTCACAGAACTCTACGAACTCTGCTGCCTTCTGAGCACCGCGTGCCGTCATCTCCTGCTCTCCATTGGCTACCGCGCCTACGGTCATGCCGTTCAGACGGATGAAGCCTGTCACCATATCCTTGGCGTAAGCTGCTTTAGTCTCAAAGAAAGCCTTGCCGTCAGCAATGGTGGAAAGGATGTAGGATGCGGAATACTCCACGCCCTGAAGCTCTGCGCATACGCGGTTCAGATCGTCCGCGCAGTCAGAATAGCAGCCTTCTTCCTCATTGTTGCCCGGAAGCATCGCAACCAGTGCGCGGATCTGAGCCAGGATACCTGCCTCGTCAGCGACTGCATCGACGCTGCCTGCTTCCTCTGCCTGGAATTTAGCAGAAGCGCTGTCACACTTCTGGGTGTTGTTGCCTGCGATGGTGTTCGGAGCGTTCACGAAAAGCTTCGCGTCCTTCTCCTCCATAAAGGTAAAATCAGAAAGTCCCGGTACGACAGCCAGTCCACCGCCGCAGTGACCGAACACTGCTGTGATCTGCGGAACAACTCCGGACGCAAGCGCCTGCTGGGTATAAATCTCTCCGAACGCGTTCAGGGCGTCTACGCCCTCCTGCAGACGGATACCCGCGCAGTCGATCAGACCGATGACCGGTGCTCCCATCTTACATGCCATCTCGTACAGGCGTACAATCTTCTTCGCATGCATCTCGCCAAGAGTTCCGTTCAGTACGGAAGCGTCCTGACTGTACACATAGACAAGATTACCGTCAATCAGACCGTAGCCGGTAACTACTCCGTCAGACGGGCACTTAGACTGCTGCAGGTTAAAGTCAGTACTTCTGGCAGTCACCTGTCCGCCGATTTCCACAAAACTGTTCCCGTCCAGCAGACCCTCAATTCTTCTGCTTGCCGGGCTCTGTGCTGTATTACTCATTTCCAGCCCTCCATATATTTATTTGATAGTGTATTGTATAAACTACCATTGATACAAAACGATATCGGGATCAATTTTAGCAAAAAATAGACAGAGAATCAATATGAAATGTGCAACAAATTTTGCTTTTTACATAAAAACTTGTTATAGATCTATAAAAAAAAGGAATGAAC
This sequence comes from Laedolimicola sp., assembly GCF_051972735.1. Lineage (NCBI taxonomy): Bacteria > Bacillati > Bacillota > Clostridia > Lachnospirales > Lachnospiraceae > Laedolimicola > Laedolimicola sp. The sequence continues at coordinate 35,064 of NZ_JBOKYU010000009.1, forward strand.
TGCCGTCATTCCTTTTTCAACATTTCTTAATTTCCTATTCAAATAGTTTTTTCTGTCTTCGTATATGCCTTATAACAGAATTCAATGATATCCTTCCGGGTCACAATCCCGATGAAGATGCCCTTGTCGTCGATAACCGGCACGAAATTCTGGTTCATGGCCTTGGACACCAGGTCTTCCATATTGGAATCAATGGAAATGGGCTCGCAGCGCATCCGGCGCTTCACAATGGTAAGCGGGACCTCCTCGGCCTGCTTTAAATCCAGTGCGAACTTATTTTTCAGGGACCACAGGAAATCGCCCTCGGTGATAGTGCCGATATATTCACCCTGACGGTTAATGACCGGAATCGCGGTATAACCGCTGCGCTCCAGCTTCTCCAGGCCCTGACGCATGGAAAAATCCTCGTAAAGGTAGGACACCTCCGCTTTCGGTTTCAGGAAAAATAAGATATTCATTTGTAATAAAACCCCTTTCTCGGTTACAGAAGCGGTGAAAATACCCGGAGCACCGCGCAGAACAGACTTCCAAAGAAGCCCTGTCTTGTGTCGCTTAAGGCAATCTCCCTACCCTTTTCCATGGTCGTCAGGCTGTCCCGCTTCACGTCCATCACCAGTGGATTCTGATAGAAGAAGGTACCGCATTCAAAATGCAGATACAGACTCCGGTAATCCATGTTAATCGTACCCACCACGGCCGCCTCGTCGTCGCAGACAAAGGACTTGGCATGGAGGAAGCCCGGCGTATACTCGTAAATCCGCACGCCTGCCTTCAGAAGCACCGGATAATAGGAACGGGTCAGCTGAAAAATCGTCTTCTTGTCCGGAATGCCCGGCGTCATGATCCGCACATCCACCCCCCGCTTGGCCGCCAGGCACAAAGCCGTCTGCATCTCGTGATCCACGATCAGGTAGGGAGTGAAGATATACACATAATCCTTCGCGCGATTCAGGATGTTCAGGTACACATTTTCACCCAGGCGCTCGTCGTCCAGAGGCGAATCGCTGTAGGGCTGTATAAAGCCCTGACCCTCGAAGGCTTCCGGATGCCACACATGGGGCCGGAAAGCCTCATAGGATTCGTCCGTATGCCGGTGGGCGTTCCACATCCGCAGAAACATGACCGTATAGTTCCAGACCGCCTCGCCCTTCAGCATAAAGCCCGTGTCCTTCCAGTGCCCAAAGCGCACCTTTTCATTGATGTACTCGTCCGCCAGGTTCACGCCGCCGCTGAAAGCCGTATGACCGTCGATAACCACTATCTTCCGATGGTCGCGGTTATTCATTACCAACGACCATAATGGAATAAATCGATTAAAGGCAAAGCTCTTGATGCCCTTGGATTCCAGAATCAGACTGTAGGCGGGCGGAAGCAGGGATACACAGCCAAAGTCGTCGTAGATAAATCGCACATCCACACCGGCCGCAGCCTTTTCCTCCAGAACCTTTAGAATACTGTTCCACATCTTACCCTCGCCTACGATGAAGAACTCCATAAAAATAAAGTGTTCCGCTTTTTTTAATTCTTCCAGAAGAGAAGTATAGTACTCTTCTCCAATCTTATAATAAACAGCTGAAGTATGATCCCAGACCGGATAGCCTCCGGCTTCGGCCAGATAATAAGACTCTCCTTTCGTTCCCTGATCCATCTCGCCAAGCCGTTCCATGATTTCTTCCTGCTGCTTAAGCTCCCCTTCCGTACGCTTCCGCTCCGCATCCAGCCTTTTTCGCATGCCCTTGGCCGGGCGCTTGTGACCTACCGCCATATAGAACAGGCCACCCAGAAGCGGCGCTACCAGAATCAGGATGATCCACGCGATCTTGTAGGCCGGATTATCCTCCGTATTAATGATCCACAGCACTGCCAGGATACTTATGATCCGGAAAACTAGGGACAGGCCCGTGGAATAATGAACCAGCTTTGTAAAAGTCAGCAGAAACCAGCCCAGCTGAACAGCCAGAAGAATACCGAATATCACAATCCGGTTCAGCAGCTTTCCCAGAATCTTCTTCATGCTTTATGTCCCCTCTCTTTCGTACTGATCTATGGTATCATATTTTCTGATACTTTCCAACCGGCAGGAACCTGATTTTACAAAAAATTAAGGACTGTAACTTTTTGTTTACAGTCCTTCACCGGCTGCCTGAGTTTCCTCCGGCATGAGTGTCTCATTTATTGCCGGCGCTTCTTCCGGCACAGATTCTTCATTTGTTACCGGTGCCTCGTGTTTTTGCTTTTGTTTTTTCTCCGGCTTGTAATCGTAGGTTACTGCCTCACCCTCGGATACCGGCCTCGCGCCTAGATACTCCTCCAGCGTAATGTCTCTCTCGTAGATCTCCTTTGCCGCTTCCAGGCCCACATAGCGGAAATGCCAGGGCTCGTAGATAATACCCGTGATATCCGTGCTTCCGTTTGGATAGCGCAGGATAAAGCCATATTCCCAGCTGTGCTCCTTCATCCACTGAAAGCCTTTCGTATTCTCCTGCTTCTCGTCCAGCTTCCGGTACTCAGAGGAAACCACATCGATGGCCAGCCCCAGATGATGCTCACTGGTGCCCGGCACCGCCACCACCTGTCCTGCCTTTGACAGTGCGTCCTCCAGAGAATAACCCTGCTGCAGGTAGGAATCCGTCTTCTTCTCATACAGTGTAATCTGTTTGTTCATATCCCGATAAGATGAACTTACATAGATGGTCACTCCATCCCTCTTGGACGCCTGAATCATAGCCTTGAAATCATCATAGGCCCGGGCGTCTATCTGATGTCCGCTGCCAATGCTTTTCAGCTCCACCTGATAATCCTCCGGAATCGGATGGGTCTTATTGACCAGAATCAGATTCCAGTCCTCCGGCAGATTTTCCTCCGTATCCTCCGTTTTTTCTTCACCGTCTGTATATTCTGTCACAAATTCTTTCGTATCTTCCGCTTCCAACACATCCGGAAGTGCTTCCTCCGACGTAGTCAGCACCGGTTCCTCCAGGCTCTGGGCATATACCTGGCCGATAAAAGCACCCATGCCAAGCATGGTACACACCGCTCCTGTGAAAATCCAGGCTCTTTTTTTCTGTCGTCCGGTCATAAGGTCTCCTTCGTTTTTTGTCGTCTTTTGTCCGTTCTTCAGTATAAAAGAAAAGAGCCTGATTTGCCAGACCCTTTTTCTGAAATCTTTCTTAAGATTTTGTGAATGCGCTTCCTTACCATTCCTTATTTTCCACAATCCGGATGGAAATATGGTAGGACACAATCAGCCCCACGATAGCCAGCGCTCCGAAGACTGCGCCTATAGACAGGAATCCCCGATCACCCAGTCCGGAAAGCCATGTTTTCATGTTATCTATACTGAACAGCAGCGCGAAACCGGCAAATACAAGCAGGTAAGTCGCCATAAACAGAAACCGGGATTTTTCCACACCGAATTTATAGATGCAGGGCAATATGAAAACAATTGTCATCAGATAGATGCAACTGATGGAACATGTGGACGCCAGAAGCTCTCCGTACCCCATCTCTGCCTTTGCTCCCAGCACCGCAAGCATACCCGCGCCGCCCAGAATCCCCAGCGTCACCATAACCGTGAAAAGAAGCAGCGCAAACAGGTATTTCGCCTGTACCAGTTTCTTTGGCGTCAGGGGAAGGGTCAGCGCGTACCGGTTAAAATGGGAGGCTTCATCGTAGGAGGCTGTCGTAATTAAAAGCATCAGCCCATATACCAGAAGCAGGCTGGAAAGCATGGTTGGATTGTCTGTAACCAGGCCCCAGATCACCAGGCACACCATACAAATCAGATAGATCTTCCCCATCTGCCGCAGTGTATACAAGTCCTTCAAAATCAGTCCTTTCATCCCGCACACCTCTCATTTCCCGGCTCTCCCGCCGTATAAAGAAGAATATCCTCCAGGCTTACCCGATCCATAACCAGATGCTCATTTGCCTCCAGCCCTTCCCGGCTTCGCACCAGCACCTCCGTATCGAACCGGCCCCGGCGGACACCCACCACAATGGCCGGATTCAGCTTCGCGGCCTCTTCGGCGCTGCACCGGATCAAGGCGTATTTCTCCAACAGCGTATCCCTGTCTTCATACAGAAGAATCTCCCCTTTATGAATCAGCAAAATGTAATCCGCGATCTTCTCGATATCGCTGGTGATATGGGAGGACAGAAACACCGTATGCCGCTCGTCCATAACAAATTCCCGGAGCATATCAAGGATCTCCGCACGCACCACCGGATCGAGACCACTAAGCGCCTCATCGAGAATCAGAAGCCGGGCCTGATGGGACATGGCCGCCGCGATGGAAAGCTTCATTTTCATGCCTCTGGAATATTCTTTGATCATCTGCTTCCCCGGGAGCCCGAACCGATCACAGAGCTTTCCAAAGCGTTCCTCCTGCCACCCTCTGTAGATGGCCTTCAGCATCCGATTCACATCTCTCCGGTTCAGATAATCCGGAAAGCAGTTCTCATCAAAAACCACGCCGATCTGTTCTTTCAATGTCTCGTCCTTTGCGCCGTCCGGCTCGCCAAGCAGTGTAATTTCTCCGCCGTCCCGCTTTATCAAATCCAGAATCGCCTTTATCGTCGTGCTTTTTCCCGCGCCGTTTTCTCCGATAAAACCGACGATACTGCCCTCCGGAATCTGAAAGCTCACATCTTTCAGCGCAAATCCCGGATACTGTTTTGTCAGGTTTCTTACTTCTATGGCACTGTTCATATTCATGCCTCCTCAAATAGTAATTGCAAAATGTCCACCAGCTCCGTCTCGTCCATGCCACACTGTCTGGCCGCGTCCACCGCCGCCTGCAGGTGCCCTTCCACGGCCCGCAGCCGTTCTTCCCGGACAAACTCCTGATCCGCTTCCCTTATAAAGCTCCCCTTGCCCACCACCGTGGTGATAAAGCCTTCCCGCTCCAGCTCCTCGTAGGCCCGCTTGGTGGTAATCACGCTAATCCGAAGCTCCTTTGCCAGCAGCCGCATGGAAGGCAGCGCCTCTCCCGGCTTCAGGGATCCATTCATAATCTGCCCCTTAATCTGAGCTGTGATCTGTTCATAGATGGGCTTGCCACTGGAATTACTGATGATGATATTCATAGGCTGTTTTCCTTGCTTTCTTTGTGTGTGTTGTGTTTATATAATGTATATATCATATATATACATTATAGTCAACCACTTTTTATTCTGTTTAACAAATTGATACTGCAGGATGCTACTTACGGCGGGTCGTGTAAACGACATGCTACCTCTCCGCCGCAGTGCGATAATATTTTTATGTAATGGGGGATTCCATAGGAATTTCCTATTACATAAAAAGAGCCTGCCTCCGGAATCTTCCGAAAGCAGGCGTCTGTGCACGCTGTCTGTCTTATTTTGTTTTAATAATATCTCCGCACCGAAAGAATACCCCGGTAGGTGGCAGAGCTGATCTTGATACCCGTTTTGGCTGTGCTGGCATGGACGATACGTCCTCCGCCAATATAGATCCCCACATGGCCGCCATAATAGATGATATCTCCCGCCTGGGCATCCGCATAGCTGACAGACTTGCCGGAATGTCCCTGGGCGTCAGACTGTCGGGGAATGGAAATCCCAAAATTCTGATAGACCGCCCAGGTAAAGCCAGAACAGTCCGCGCCGTTCGTCAGGCTGGTGCCGCCGGATACATAGGGATTACCCACAAACTTCAGGGCATAGCTTGCAATCGCCGCGCCAGATCCGCCTCCGGAAACGGATGCGGAAGATCCGGAGCTGCTCCCGGAACCGGAACTGCCCGAACCGGAACTGCCCGAACCGGAATTCGATCCGGTGGAAATGGTGCCGGACTTGGATGCTTCACTGTTTTTCGCCGCCGCTGCAGCCGCTTCTGCTTCCTTTTTCTTCCGCTCAGCTTCCAGCTTCTTGAGCTGCTTCTGCTGATCCTGCAGCTGCTTCTTATATGTGGCTGCCTGGGATTTGGCAGCAGCCAGCTGACTGTCATAATCTGCCTGCTCCGCCTTCTTCTGCGACAAAGCGGCCTCCGTGGCGCTCTTTTGATCCTCATACTCCGCCTGCAGATCCTCCATATCAGCCTTTTCCTGCTCCAGCTCCTCCAGCAGATCCGCTACCTCCTGCTTGGTTTCCTGATATTCCAGGAACATTTCCCGGTCCTTGGTCTGAATCTCCTGGGCGAAATCCGCCCGGTTCAGAAAATCGGAGAAATTCTCCGCCTGCAGGAACAGGGACAGATAATCCATATCTCCCTCTTCGTATATGTACTGAATCCGAAGCTTCATGGCTTCGTACTGCTCTTCCTCTTTCTGCTTGGCCGCCTCGTAATCAGCCTGAGCCTGATCCACTTCTTCGGCCTTGGCCTCAATATCGCTCTCCAGAAGCTCGATATTCAGCACCAGGGTCGTCAGCTCGGAGTTCAGGGAATTCACCTGGCTGAGCACGCTGTTGCGCTGACTCTCGATGGACTTCATCTGGGAATTGATTTCGTCCAGCTGCTTCTGGGTCGCCTGCTGCTGCTTCTTAATCTCTGACTCTGTGGTCGCCGACGCCGTAATAGAAAATCCCATCACCCCGGCCAGCACCAGGGCTGCCATTTTCTTACCTGTATATCTGAATTTTTTCATCAAAATAATCTCCGTATTCTTATGTTTTTCCCTGCTCATAGATATTCTAATTATAGCTGGTTTTTGGCCTTATTTCAAGCGATAATGGGCAATTTCAGTTTCCTTTTTCTGGGAAATTCCTGTCTGCGTACTTTTATCTATACAGCACTTTTTCAGGAGCTCCAGTCTGTGGCAGAACATCTCATAATACTGCGGCAAAGCCGCGAAGCAGGCCCGTTCCACCTCTTTTTTCTGACACAGGCCGACGCGTCTGACCGCCTCCACAGCCGCCTCCTTCTGCGTCTTGTGCTCCCGGTGAAACAGCGTCTGACAGTTTGCTCCCTCTTCCGTATCATAGGCATAAAACGCCCGGTTAAAATCCATCAGCTTATGCAGACCCACCGGCTTATTGGTTTTATTTTTCACCAGCACGCCCCAGTTTCCCCAATGCCGATCCGTATTGCCCGTCAGATAATCCAGAATATTCATCATGTAATAGCTGTGGCGATCCAGTCCCAGCACATATTTTTTTGTATCCCGTCCATGATTGGCCGAATAGATTTCAAAAGCCTCCATAGAAACAATGGAATATTCCTTGGAGGTAATATTATCACTGGCCGTCACCATTACCCCGTCAAAATAGTCCTTTTCATAAAGCACCTGATTCGCGTCAAAGCAACGGCAGATTTGGCTGGCCAGAAGCTCCCGTTCCACTGCTTCCGTTCCGCCGTCTTTCAGTAACCGGAAGCCGCCCTCCACTCTCTGCCAGGCCTTGGGAAAGCAGCCGTTGGTGGCCAGATCCTGCGCCAGCTGTTCATTATTTACTGTATATTGTTTTCCCCGCAGGGCGATATCCATAAAGGTATTGGAAAGGTGGTTATCGTAGAGATTCACCTGCGCGAAGGTGACCCGTTCTTTCTGATTACGGACCCAGAATACGTCCGTCAGGGATACACAGCGATAGGACAGGGCGATCCGGGCGCGTTCCCGATCCGTAACGGCCTGCTGCATCCCGATGCTGTTCAGAATCTCCTTCGCGTACTGCCTGTCCAGCGTCAGAATGCGGGTGGAGCACCAGTAATAAAAATTCGTCACATTATTGACCAGTGTATCAATATCCGTCTCTTCTTCCAGGTACAGATTGTAGGGCAGATAAGAGCGGTAATAGATCTTACACCGCCCGGAAGTATCGATTCTCGCTACCCGTCTGTCCATATGCATAATTTCATAGATTTCTACGCCCATCGGTTCTCTCTCCCTTTTCTTCATTACTTATTATATACCAGATTTCCGGCGCTTTTCCACTGTTTTTTATATATGAATATGCATATATATATTCTCATATCATCATATTTTCAAATATTATTCTTGTCACCGATTTTTTCTTGTGTTACAATCAATATAGCTTTCTCAATCATTTGAAAAAGGAGGGATCGCATTTTGAGCAGCGAACTGATGCCCGCCGATGACGAGGTTTATTATCTTTCTGAATTTTTTAAGGTATTCGCGGATTCCACACGGATCAAAATTTTATTTGTACTCCGTGACGGAGAACAATGTGTCAATGATATTGCCGCGGGGCTTGAAATGTCCCAGAGTTCTATCTCCCACCAGCTGCGGGTCTTAAAGCAGAGCCGCCTGGTAAAGTTCCGTCGGGACGGCAAAACCATCTACTACTCTCTGGCCGACGATCATGTGGTCAATATTCTCTGCCAGGGTCTCGAGCATATCGAAGAATAAGAGAGGATGTTGTCAAAAAAGCTTCCGGATTCCAAACGGTTTTTACCGCATGGATTCGGAAGCTTTTCTTTTTCATACACTATTTTCCATGAATTGCCCTGCCATACAGACAGCTATCCGTTATAATTGCGGGCAGAATTCCTTCTGCACGTTTCCTTCCAGATCCTTCCAGGCAAATATACCATCCTCCAGAATCATGTAGCCATGCCAGCTGTTCTCCTTCGGGATGGATACGGATCCGGGATTCAGGTAAATATAGTCCTCCGTCTCCTTACATACAGGCACATGGGTGTGTCCGTGGAGCAGAATGTCACCCTTTTTAAGCTGAGGCAGGTTCTTCTCGTTGAACACATGGCCATGGGTGGCGAAAATCATCCGCTCATTCAGATACAGAATGCAGTAGTCCGCCAGTATCGGGAATTCCAGCACCATCTGATCCACTTCCGTATCGCAGTTGCCGCGCACACACAGCAGATCCTGCTTTCTGGGATTCAGCATGGCAATCACCTGCTTGGGCGCGTAATCCTTCGGCAGGTCATTGCGGGGACCGTGGTACAGGATATCGCCCAGCAGCAGCAGCTTATCTGCCTTCTCCTCATCGTAGGCTTTCAGAAGCTTTTCACAGTAATACGCGGAACCGTGAATATCTGACGCTATCATCAGTTTCATTTTTTGTTTCTCCTTCAGTTTGAATTATTTTTTTGCTGCCGCACGAAACGGATCATGCTCATGGCAGCCTTTGCTCCCTCACCGACTGCTTTGGAGATCTGCAAAAGGCCTCCGGTGCAGTCTCCGGCTGCGTAAAGTCCCGGTACGTTGGTGGCCATTTCTTCATCCACTTTGATGTTCCGTCCTTCTGTCATGGCTCCGATTTTCCGGGCCAGCTCGGCGGCTCCGGCACTTCCCAGCGCCACGAAAATACCGTCCAGGGCAAGGCTTTCCCCGTCCTCAAAGGTGACGCCCTCCACCTGCTCTTCTCCGTTTACAGCCGTAAGCTTCTTCTCATAAACCGCTACGCCCTCCGGCACGTCTGTATGCAGGGGCTTTCCATTGGTCAGAAGCACCGCCTCTCCCACCACCGGCAGAAGCTGGCCAAGTTCATGGATAGCATAGTCCTCATTTCCCAGGACGCCCACCTTCCGTCCCCGGTAAAAGAAAGCGTCGCAGACAGCGCAGTAGCTGACGCCGCGGCCCTCCAGCTTCGAAAGCCCCGGAACATTGGCTGTCTTCCGGGAGGTTCCCGTAGCCAGCAGCACGGCCTTCGCTTCATAGGTTTCCTTCCGGCCTTCCAGCCGAAAGCTTCCATTCCAGCTGATATGGAAAATCTCGTCCTCTGTAAGCTCTGCTCCCAACGTTTTCGCCTGTCTCTTGGTATTCTCCACCAGCTCGCAGCCGGATATGGGCTCCGCCATGCCGAAATAATTTTCGATTTTATCCGCCTTGGTCAGGGCGCCGTCATCCTTGCCGATGACCAGGGTCTTTAGATTCGCCCGGCTGGTGTAAAGGGCCGCCGACAACCCGGCCGGTCCGTTGCCTACTATGATTACGTCGTATGCCATCTCAGACTCCCAGCAGATTCTTTACAGCTTCTTTGGACTGCAGACCTACGACCGTGGCTGCGGCCTGTCCATCCTTGAACAGCATCAGGGTCGGAATGCTCATGACGCGGAACTTCTGCGCCAGTCCCATGTTCTCATCCACATTCAGCTTGCCGAATTTAACGCCCTGTACCTCTTCCGCCAGCTCGTCGATAATAGGCCCCTGCATCTGACAGGGTCCGCACCATACAGCCCAGAAATCCACCAGTACGGGAACGTCAGACTTCAATACCTCTGTCTCAAAGTTTGCTTCTGTAATCTCTATCACTGCCATAATGATAACCTCCTTATATGAGCCCGCTGCCGGGTTCTCCCGGCCCGGCGCGTTTTATTTTTCTTACTGCTTTACTCTATCACATCCAGAATGAAAAATCTACATTTTCCTGTTCTCAATGTGTCCAGCTTCTGCCGCCTTTATGTAAAATTTATCATCTATAAATTTTCTTGACTTTTCTATTCCTGTGTGCTATTTTGTGTTTAGATATTTAGATATTCATCTAACTATCTAAATATCAGTTTCTGAATATCAGGAAAGGAGGCACTATGTTAAATGATGCTTTTAAGGCTTTGTCGGATCCCACCCGGCGGCGGATTCTGGAGCTGCTGACCGAGGGAGATCTGACTGCCGGGGAAATCGCCGGCTGCTTCGATATCTCCAAGCCTTCTGTCAGCCATCACCTGAATGTTCTGAAATCCTCTGGGCTGGTGCTGGACGAGCGCAGAGGCCAGAACATCGTCTACAGCCTGAATATGACTGTTTTCCAGGAACTTATGAAATGGTTTTTTGATTTTTCCAAAGGAGGAAATAAATAATGAAATTAACGAAAAAGGATTGTTTTTTTATCGGACTCTCCGTAGTCTCTCTGCTGGCCCACGCCTGCCTGCTGCCGGGGATGCCGGATATCGTGCCTACTCACTGGGGCTTTGACGGGACGGTCAACGGCTATTCCAACAAATACGTGACCCTGTTCCTTGCGGCGCTGCCCTGTATCCTGTTCTTTTTCATGAAGCTGCTGCCCTATATCGATCCAAGGAAGAAAAGCTACACGCTCCATAAGAAGGCCTTTGATATTTTTATTTACACTATGACCCTGTTTCTGATCTGCCTTACCTGGGCTACCGACGCTGTCATTTTTGGCCTTCCGGTGCGGATCGAGCAGGTGGTTCCCGTGGCCGTTGGAATTCTCTTTCTGGCCATCGGCAACTATATGCCGCAGCTTCGCACCAATTACACCATGGGAATCAAGACGCCCTGGACCCTGGAAAATGAATATGTCTGGAAGAAAACCCACGCCATGGGCGGCGTTCTCTTCTGTATCATGGGAATTCTCCTGATCCTGTCCGGTGTCTTCCCCTCCAGGCTTATGACCGTGCTGGCCTTTGGCTTTATTCTTGCAGGCACCCTCTGGCTCTACGTATATTCCTGGCTGGTATACCGGAAGCAATCCGGCTCATAATCCGTTTCTTCAATATCTTCAATAAGGGGCGTGCCCGGAGCGGAATTTTTCCGTCCCGAGCACGCCCCTGTAACTGTTCCAAAGCCTTATCTGGTTCTGGCCATTGCCTCCTGATAATCCTTCGTATCCACGAAAATCTCTTCCTTCCACGGATTCTTCTTCTGTACCTTCGCCTGCTTCAGGATATAAGCGAAGCTAAATACGTTGACTGCAAACGCAATCACAGAAATCAGTCCCTGCGCCGTAGGATTCGCGGTAACCGGCATAGTGCTTCCCATTGCCGCGGCTATGCCGCCCTCGCCGTAGACGGAGGTCACCGTAGTGAAACGGCTGGCGTCCTGGAACAGCGGAAATACCTGTGCGAACATACACCACAGAGCCAGGGTATTGGCACGGTTCTGGATCCAGCCGCCCTTATTCCAGAGAGCCGCCGCAAAGGTGGGTGCCAGAAGCAGTGCCAGACCGCAGTACCAGGAATGGGTCGGCAGATTCAGATAGGTATACTGGAAATTCCAGATGTCATATGCCAGAATGTATACCCAGATCATATCCGGCCACAGCATATCCTGCTTATTTTTAGAGGAGTAAATGCCCCACCAGCCGGTCATACATACGATATTGAATAGACCCGCCAGGCCATTCAGCACATTCCACCAGCCGCCATACAGCCATACGCCCTCTGAGGACAGCCACCAGCCGCCTGCCAGAGATCCGGCCCGGATAGCGGATTCAAAATCAGAGGCCACCGCGATCAGAATGTTGATTGCCACAATCACAAAGGGGAAGGCTTTAAACCAGTGTGATTTTCCCAGTTTTCCCCAGTTGTATTTCAGTACCATAAATCCGATACAGCCCGCCGTCGCCGCGTACAGCTTGGCGTAATGGAACCAGCTGTTCATATGTACGTAGGTGTCATTCTGCAACGCCCATTCTGCGCCCGCCGCCGCTCCGATGTAGATCGCGATAAAATACACCGTCAACACTGCGGGAAGAGCCAGGAAACACGCGATTCCGCCCCATTTGGTCCGTCTTGCCACCTCGTTCATCAATACCAGTCCGGCAAAGACCAGCAGCCAGCCTAACAGCTGCCAGCCTGCGGTTTCTCCATAAATCTGAAAAAACATTGTCTCACTCTCCTTTTTCTTATTTCTGCAATCCTCACAGCAGGTAACTGCGGGAAGCGTCTTTCACGCTGCTCTTATCCCCTTCATGATGATCTGAACCATCTCTTCTTTTCCCTGCTCGTAGGTCAGCCCGTTTTTATAGAGAATATCGCTCTCCGTAAAACAGGTTACCGTTCCCCGGATCATCGCCATTACCACCGGAACGGAGATATCCTTTCGGATCTTACCTTCCCGTACGCCCCGCTCCAGATACTGCTCCGCAAGGATCCAGCCCTGATTCACCGCCTCCATCAGGTATCTGTACTGCTTTGGATACTTCCGGGCCACCTCAAAGAGCCGACTGAGGCCGATATTGTAATACTTGGTGGGAATCGCGCAGAACAGCCGTTCCAGCTTTTCCAGAGTATCCAAACTGTCATCCTGTTCAATGGCTTCCCTCATATCGGTAAAATCCCGGGCATACCGGTCGGCAATTCCCACCAGCACATCCTGCTTGCTCTCAAAGATGGTGTAGATGGTTTTTTTACTAATCCCTAATTCCTTCGCCACATCGTTCATGGTAAATTTCGATCCATGTTTCGTAAATTCTTCTATGGCTGTATCAATGATTTTCTCTCTCATTCATCCCTCCTTAGGGTGTTTCCTTTTTGTCAGGGGAAACCCGGAAACCCAAAAAAGTTTCCTAGTTTCCATCATTGTATCATAGCCCAGGCTACCGGTCAATCCGGAAACATAGACAAAAAAATGAGAGATGCTTAGTGAAAAAGTCATCTCTCAAATCCCATTTCGGTTTTATTCCATGTCCTGTTCTTCTGTTTTCCGTATCAGTCTCCGCAGGGGCAGCGCCACCAGAAGCAGGCCGAATACCACGAAGCAAATCGCCTGCAGCACCTCAGGCAAAAAGCCCAGGGCTCCGGCTACCAGAGGTTCCAAAAGATAATACCCGTTAAACAGCATATGGAAGGCAATCCCAGCCCAGATGGAACGATAGCGCAGCACCAGATATCCGGCCAGAAGGCCTATCAGAAAGGCATAGCTTCCCTGTACCAGGTTGAGATGGGCAATGCCAAAAAACAGAGCCTGCAGGATATTGATCACCCCGAAGGAGGCTCCCGCCCGCTTCAGATATTCGACCGTCAGGCCGCGGAAGATCAATTCCTCCGCAATCGGGCCAATGATGACCGTCGCCAGGATCGCGGAAATTCCACTTTCTCCAAGACCCGCGTCTTCTATCAGATCCGTGTACTCCTGCATGGATTTCGGATCCAGCACCTCCCAGCCGCTCATCAGAATCCCTATCAGAAACTGCGCGCCCACCGCCATCAGAAGCAGGCTTACCAGATCTTTTTTTTGAAACAGTGACATCTCCCGGATCCCGTATTTCTCCCGCCACCGTACCACACTGATATAATACCAGAGGCCTGCTACACCAAGCAGCAGTACGTCAGAGATCAGCAATACCGTCATGGTATCGTTCATGTATATCTGTGTTCCCTCTTCCACGCCATATTGCACCATGAACCTTATCATCTGAACCGTAGAAGCCGCAAATTGTATTCCCAGCATAGCCACCAGCGGCAATATGCTTTTTAAATATCCTCCTGCTTTTTTCATAGGCACCTCCGTTTATCTTTTCTTTTGTCCCTTTTTTCTATCTTATCATATCTGTTCCGGTCTGGCTACCTTCAGAAGCTTTATATAAAAAGGATCCTGCTTTTTACAGAATCCCTTTGTCTTGATTTCTACTATAAAATAAATTCCAGCAACAGGCCCGCTCCGGCGGACAGCAGGTACAGGAGACCTACGATGGCTGCATTTTCCTTCGCCGGATGATTTTCCCGGAATAAGACTGCCAGGCCGACGCCTGCTCCGGCGCATAAACCGCCCATGGCGGACGCAAGGCTCAGGCCCCCGGCCAGGTAGAGCTCGGTGATGAGAATTGAGGAAGCGCAGTTGGGGATGAGTCCCAGAAGCGCGGTCAGGAAGGGCTGGAACCAGGTGTCTTTGCCCAGGAAGGTGGTCAGGGCGTCCATACCCACCCATCCCAGTACGATGTTCAGGATGGCGGTGAAAACGAAGACATAGATGGTCAGCTGAATGGTATGACGCACAGCCGGTTTTACGATGCCGCTGTCGTCGCTGCAGCCACAGCCGCGGCACATATCTTCGATGTGCTTGTGCTCCTTTTTCTTACGAAGCAAAAAGTCCAACAGGTATCCGGCCACAATGCCGATCAGCATTTTGCCCAGAAGAAGCTGTCCGATGACCCGGCCGCTGCCCGGATGGCTGAACAGTATCAGGATGGCCTCGTCGGAGGTGGACAGGAATACGGCCATCAGGGTTCCCAGAGTGATAACGCCGCCGGAATACAGGTTCGCCGCTGCTACGGAGAAACCGCACTGGGGAACGCAGCCAAAGATGGCTCCCACCAGAGGGCCTGCCTTGCCCATTTTTCCCAGGGCACGATTCATAAAGTTATTGGAATAATGCTCCAGCGTCTCCAGAAGCAGAAAGGCAGCCAGCAGAAACGGCACGGTCTTCGCGGTATCCAGAAGCGCGTCCAGGATTGCATCCAGTATCATTTTTACACCTCTTTCTATCGAAACGTCTTATCTAAGCCCTCGCTTTACGATAAGAAATTTTTGTCACAGGAATGATTTGCGATATGCCAAAATCGACATTGGTTTTTAGAATACCATGTTCTGAAGGATTATGCAAGGAGGCTTTTTCAAAGTTTCGTTAAATTTTTGATAATCTTTCTTGCTTTTTGGAAAATCTATGTTATAATGTACCTGTTCGGATACAATCTGAACGAAAAATAAATAATAGCGAAGTAGGATTTTATGCGTCAAGTGTTCGCAGGCTGGGGAGTCGCCGCGAAACGAAAAGGAGAGCTTTGACTCGGTCTTACGATATATTATCCGCACCCGTTGCTACAGATGAGTACATCTCATGTGTGGAGGAATCGGGCTTCATAAGCAGTCTCGATATTATTTATTTTGTAACCTGTTTCTCACACATAATTTTGGAGGTGTATTTTTTATGCAGTTTTTTTCCAAGGATGCCCTTTCCTTTCGTGAACAGTTTAACAATCTCCGGAAGGTTCAGAGTATCTGCCTCTGCGGTCTGTTCGTGGCCGCTTACGTGGCGCTTTCCTTTTTCAATTTAAAGCTTACTCCCTATCTGGAGTTCCGCTTCGCGTTCCTGGCGCTGGCTGCTGCCGCTGCCTATGGCGGTCCGGTGATGGGTATGACAGCCGGTATCGCAGGCGATGTGGTCAGCTTCTTTGCTGCCCCCCAGACAGGCCCCTTCTTTCCGGGCTTCACACTTAGCTACGCAATTCTCGGCTTTGCCTTCGGTCTGATCCTGTACCGTTCCAAAGTGACCCCGGTCCGTATTTTTGCGGCTACCTTTTTTGAGTTCGTAGAAGCCTGCACCCTGAATACCCTGTGGCTGCATTTTATGTACGGCATGGAATGGAAGTATCTCTTCACCATCCGTCTTGTAAAATGTATCGTTTCCCTGGGGATCAATACGGTACTGCTCTTCATTTTCATGAAGGCCTTCAGCAAGATTATTTCCAGTGTTCTGACTCCCGCAAGCGTGTCCAGATCTTAAATGGAGCGCTGATTTTATAACCAAAAGAACCGCAGCCGGAAAATCGGGTTCCGGCTGCGGTTCTTTTTTTGCTTTCCTTTCGCCTATCGGTAAACCGACATGCGCTGTCTGTAAATGCGTTCCTTCTTTTCCCGTTTCTTCGCGATACTTTTTCTGATAATCAGTGCTATCGCCATTGCCGCAGCCCCGGCTGTCAACAGCCACATCAGCGGATGCTGTGTGTCGCCGGTCCGGACGGCTCTGACAGCACTCCGGTGTCCGCCGGAGTCTCCGGAGCTTTGATTTTTCGGCGCATCATACCGGTTATCAAAGCGAATCGCGTCGGATTTTTCCTGCTTTCCTTCCCGGTTTGCCACCACTTCTGCCGTCAGGGTGCCATCGCCCCGGCGGATCACCTGTACGTCCACCAGATAAGCTGTCCGGTCATAGTTGAAGCGTTCGGCGCTGTCCGTATCCTGGGAAATGCGGTACTGATACGTTCCGACCTCTCCATAGGTGACGGGGCCGAAGGTAATCGTGCCCGCGCCGGTGCGGGTCTTCACGGTCTCTATGGGCAGCGGCGCGTTCTTTGTCACCGCTTCCAGGGTTACTTTATAATCTTTACCGCCCGGGATATTTTCACCACTCACTTCGACCTGCACCGGTATGGTGAGCGTACAGCTTTTTTCTGCCGCCTCTGTCTTCACCGGCAGCCACAGGCTAAGAATAAAAACGAAAAGCGGCGCCCATTTCCAGACCTTTTTTTTCTTATTTTTCACAGGTGTTTACACCTCCCTTCCGGCTGACGTTTCTTCCAGCCAGCCGAATACTACCACGCGTCCATTGGTTCCCACATCATCTGCGCAGGTGGAAAGCCCGATAAGCTTCTCACCCCGAACTGCTTCCCGATACTGTACCGCCTTTTTTCTGATATGAGACAGAAGCCCTGAAACATCCACGTCTTTTCCGCTGTGATAGATTTGTTCATCATAGGCGTCCGTCTCCACACACGCAAAAATATGGATAGTCAATTCCTTATCC
The DNA here is from genome assembly GCF_051972735.1 of Laedolimicola sp. Classification (NCBI taxonomy): domain Bacteria; kingdom Bacillati; phylum Bacillota; class Clostridia; order Lachnospirales; family Lachnospiraceae; genus Laedolimicola; species Laedolimicola sp. The sequence goes on from NZ_JBOKYU010000009.1 coordinate 52,208, forward strand.
GGCAGATACAGGACGCCGTCCGGATGCTCTGTAAAATACGCTGTTTCTGTAAATTTCGCCACATCGCCGAACATGGCGCCATTTTCCATATGGTGACCGTAGAGCAGGCTGTAGCTGTCGGAGAAATCGGGACTGTCCGCGCTGGCCAGGAATATTGCGCCAGACAGAGAAAATTCGCCGTAGACGTCCTGATTGACATAGATCATATCGTTTTCTCCCTGCAGCACCGGATAGTCGATATGCGTATCTGGTATGGTGATCCAGGCGCGCACGTCGGGATTCAGTTCCTGAAGCTCCGCAAAGCCTGCGCTTTCTCCATCTCCTACCGGCTTATAATCCAGAAGTTCGGCGGATACAAAAGCATTTTGGCTTACCCGGTACGTATCCCAGAGGGAATACGTACCGTAGGCCAGCATTACAAAGACCAGCAGGCCTGCAATTATGGTGAGTAACCGGTTCCCAATCCCGGCCACTCTCGCTGCTGCCCGCCACATTTCTTATTCCCCGAACAGCTTTTTCTTACGTCCAAAGAAGAAGATCATCGCTGCCGCGAAGGCCAGCATCAGAGCATAGGGAGCTACGGTGCTGACTACGCCGCCGGGAATTTTGGCGTCGCGGTGGTTCTCCACGTAGAGCAGCTTCCCGTCTTCCGTTACCTGATTCTCCTTCGATACCTCTTTTCCGTCCGCATCCACATATTTCGTGGTGTAACCGTCTGCGGTATAATCCTGTTCATTTACCGTATAGGTATCACCGGCAGTCAGGCCATAGATATGGATGGAACCGGTATCCTTGATGGTATACTCCGCTTCCACGTTGTTCTCCAGATGTGTCTCCGTTACCCTTCCGCCCTCTTTATCTGTGATGACAACCTTATACCATTCACCGTCTGCGCCTTTCACTTTTACATGGAACCTGAAGTCTTTATTTGTCTCGCCCATATTTCCGGTAACTTTTTTGACGATGGTGATATCGTGCGTTGTGTCATGCTCTTTGCCGTAATCATTGGTGAAAATCAGGTCAGATTTCGTGTCCTTGGTATTCCCCTCTTTATCCGTCACCGGCTTTGTGCAGAGGATATTTTTTACATACAGGCTGCCGGTATCATCCTTTAAGACAAATACATAAACATCATAAACCGTTCCGTCATAAACGATACCCTCGTAATTACCGGCTGTTTCCCTCGCCTGATAATGATAGACGCCCGGTCTCGTAAATTTTGTAATATCCCATTTGATATTATCGCTGCCTTCATAGGATGCTGCAGGCGCTGTCCCGGACGGCGCAAATGTAATGGTTCCCTTTTCCATAGTCAGACCACCCTCTACGCCGGATAAAACCACATTATCCGCAAAGGTTGCCTGCGTCGTATCTTTGCTGTGATCCACCGGCGTCAGCGTAAAGGAAAAGCTCGTATCCGGAGCGTACGTATGCACATCTGTGGTCACAATCTTTTTATATTTCATCTCTTGCAAAGGCGTTACCTCCGTCGCTGCCAGCGCATTTCCGCCAAATGTAGTCAGAAGCACTGCTCCTGTCATCATTCCTGCTGCCAGTCTGCCTGCGATTCTCTGAAATTTCATCTCGTTCCCTCTCTCTTTCCTGCCTCGTTTTATAGTTCTTATAGTTCCGATCTGCGGACTGCTGTAATAACAGTCCCCTTTATCTCAGAGTGTTTCACCGGCCCGAAATACCGGCTGTCTAAAGCCCCCTCCCGGTAATCGCAGAGCACAAAGACCTCGTCCTCTTTCAGTGTCACCGGATAGTCCACCTTTCCATCATATACCGGCGTCCGGTAATAAATGTCAGTTTCCAGAACCTGATAGCCATTGATGTAAAGTCCATCCTCTCCGGCCACCTCCACTGTGTCCCCGCCACGGGCCACAATACGGCCCACATACTGCCTGCCCTCCTTGCAAAATACAATCACTGAGCGATCGTTCAGCTTTTTTCCCAGCCGATAGTACAGCACCAGATCGCCTGCCTCCAGCTTCGGGCTCATAGAATTGTCTTTCATGGCCGTGACGCCGAAAACCACTCCGAACAGCAGCCAGAAGACTACCATCATCACACCCAGCCGGATCAGAAAATATTTTACTTCAGCCTTATCGCGTTCCATCGTATCGCCGTCTCCTGTATGCCAGATATGCCAGAGCCGCCATAGTCGCCGTGCCAAGCAGCGCTGCCCATACGCCGCTTCCCAACTGTCCGCTGAAGCCGAGGCCTGTGGGTACCGGGATATCCACGCCGTCCAGCTTCACTACGGGCATCGGGAACTCCTCTTCCCCCGGAACCGTATCATTCCAGGTGTAAATCAATTTTGCACTGTCTTCCACATTGGAATAAAAGCCCCAGCCGTCCGCATGGGTTCCTGTATCGGGCTCCGCTCTATCCGGGTAAGTCTCGTCTGCCTCAAAATACTTCTTGTAGGCCAGCTCCGACGGCGCGATGTGAACCGTGATTTCATAGGTCCAGCCATCGCCCAGCTCGTATTCGTCCGGGAATTTCAGCTGAAGCTCACGGGTCGCCGGGTTATAAACGACTGTCGTTCCGTCCGGTATGCTCTCTTCGCCGCCTTCTGCATTCACCGCTGAGAGTGTGTATACAAGCTCTGACGCATTGGTCAGGGGCTTTCCGTCTTTATTCAGCAGATCTACATTTTCACTGAGGGTATCGGTAACAGTCACATTCTTACAGGAAAGCCTTGTAATCTCACCAGCCATTTCCGAAAATGCTTTTTTCAGCTCTTCCAGACTGCCGCAGAGGTATGGCGCGTTATTCTCTGTGACTTTACAACCGGAATTCTTTTTCTCGATCCGCACGCTCAATTCTTTTAGTGTAGCCGGATTGATTGCCTGCTCGTCTTTTCCGATACCAATGGCGTAGAAATAGTTGATGCCGGTCATTTTGTCTGCCTGGGTATAGGCGGCGCCGGAACAGCTGCCCCAGTTATACTTATTTCCCCACCAATCTTCATCTGCATCTTCATCTCCGGCTCCCACAGTATCTCCGTCACTATTATAATAAAACGTTGGTTTTCCATCCGACAGAAACAGTACTGCCTTTTCCGCGTCTGAACGGGCTTTTACCAGTTGTTCCGCCCCCGTACGGAGTCCTGCCTGATAGTTCGTTCCACCTGAGGGTTTATAATCCAGCTTACCGCCTCCGACACTGTACTGATCCTGTGGATTTGTCAGATTCCCACTTATTTTAAAATTCTTCGCCTCGTTCCATTCTACAGCTATGCTTGCGTCATTCCAGGTTCCATCATCTTCACTTCCACTGTATGTCACAATACTGTAACGAACATCCAGTCCATCATTCTGTTCCAGTGTATCGATCAGCTGCTGAATGGCCAGCTTGGCATTGTACCAGCGGCTGTTCTTATAGTTTGTTTCCTTAGATCCTCCCATAGAGTAAGTCATTGACCCCGACCTGTCCACAATCAGAAGGACGTCCAGTTTCCGGGCATTACTGTCGGTATCCGCTTTTCCCGTAAATTCCAGCGTCAGATCGTAAGTTCCATCCGGGTTCCGCTCGGCATATTTCCGATGGGCCAGGGACGGAGCTTCCGGTTTCACCGTCGCCAGATCCAATACCACTGGCTCAGCCGGAAGGATCTCCTCCGGAACACACTCTTCCTCTGGAAGGGCTTCCCCGGTCTGTTTCTCTGTCTCTGTTTCATTTTCCGCCGGTTTTTCTGCATTCGCCGCGTCCGCTCCCGGATCTGCTGCGGAATCTGTGGGCTGCTGCTCCGGATCGGTCACCTTCGGCTCTTCCTCCGTTCCGACTTCTCCATTTTCTGTGATTCCTGTATTTTCATCCGGACTGGCATTTCCATCGTCTTCCTGGGGGTTCTTCGCGTCCTTTCCCTGTTCTGCCCCGGTCTCTTCTCTCTCATCGTGACCCGTCTGTCCCGGTTCCACCTGCTCCGTATCTTCCTGCTGTTCTTCCTCCTGCCTGTCCTGTTTTTCGGCTTTCTCTGTCTCTTTCGCCTCCCCGCCCTCCACGGAAACGCTCTTTGCACCTTCCGTCTCTGCCAACACCGGGAAGCTGCTTCCTCCGGCCACTGAAAAAAGCAGCAGAAGCACAAGCAGGAACGCCCAAATTCTTTTTGCTTTTCTCCTCAATTCTCTCATTCTCCTTTTTTCACTACAAGCTGTCTATTGCCCTCTCTCCCCCTCCTTTCTGTTACTACTTTCCATTCTATGTGATTTTTCCCATATTATTACAAATCACTTTTGAAATCGTTCGTCAGATTCTCCGATTTTGCGACAAAGAAAGAATGCGATAATATTTCTTATGTAATAGGGGATTCCATAGGAATTTCCTATTGCATAAAAATACCGTATCAACAGAACTTGCTGTTGATACGGTATCTCCGTTTTACCCTATTTATTTTATATCGGGCGGTGTTGCTGCCCGTCTACCCGCGAAACGCAAATGATTACGCCTGCTCTTCCAGACTCTTTCTCGCCGCCTCTGTATGCGCCACATAGATTTTTCGCACACTGGGATACTCGCCAAGTCCCTTCAGCACGCAGGATACCTGATACCCTTCCGCCTCAAACTGACTCTTCCAGGAATCCTCGTCTTCGCCGGACATGTCGTTGTTTGCATGATCTCCGGCAACCACCATAAAAGGTGCCAGAATGACCTTTTTCAGCGCCAGCGCACGAAGCTGCTTTTTCAGGGATTCCATGGACGGATAAGCCTCCACAGTTCCGAGAAAGGTTCGGGTATATCCCAAATCCTTAAAGGTATAATCCAAGGCCGCGTAAACGGTATTGGCGTAATGGGTAGTTCCATGTCCCATAAATACCAGCGCCTCATCCTCTGCAAGCGCCGGAAATTCTGACATCACCGCCTGCAGTACCGCCACATTGTCTTCCGTAGTGGTCAGCAGCGGATCGCCGAACGCGATTTTTTCAAAGGCTTCCTTTCGTGCCAGCACATCCTCCTTCATCAGATCATTTTCAATGCCATTAATGATATGGGTGGGCTGCACAATCAGTTCCTGTACGCCATCGGAAATCATCTGTTCCACAGCCTCCGCCACCGTAGGAATCACAATACCATCCCGCTTTTTCAGCTTCGTGATGATCATCTTGCTGGTCCATGCCCGATACAGGGTATACTCCGGGTAGGCTGCCGCCAGATCTGCCTCAATGCGATCGATGGTCTTTTCCCGGGTCTCATGAAAGCTGGTACCGAAGCTCACGGCCAGGATTGCTTTTTTCTTATTTTCCATTTATTTCTAATATCCTTTATTCCAGTTATCCGCCTATTTCCCGGCCAGAATCTTCAGCGTGTTGATGGAGATATCTCCCACCACCGCCAGATCCTCCGCCTGGTAAGCGTAGGGGAAATTATCCTCGAAAAGGATCTGGGACGCAGGTGGGAATTCGTCGTCGCCGGTCCAGAGAATAAAGCGCACATGCAGACCGTTGATATACTCGAACTCGTAAGAAGCGTCGCCCAGGGTCAGTCTCTTCGCACCAAGCTTCTCCATAGCTTCGCAAAACTTATCCAGCTTGAAGCCAAAGGCGAACTTAAGACGGGTCAGGCATCTTCCCTCGAATTGCCGGAAGTATACTTCCCCCCAGGGCACTTCCCGGTAGGTTAGATATTTGCCACTACTTTTGACCACCTGACCGGAAATCAGGAACCGGAGCACACTAATCTTCGCTGCCACAGTATCCAGCAAAAGGAACGCGCCTTCTTCCTCCTCATGTTCCTTATGCACCGCGAATTCCGGATAGTCCACCAGATAATGATAGCCCATCAGGCGTACATGAAACTGCTGCTTCTCCTCATCGTATTCCACGCCACAGCGCTCAGCTGCCTCCTTTGGGTCGATTTTCTGATACTCACTCAGATAGTGCTCGAAGGGGATTCTCTCTTTATTGTCCTTTTCGTAAGGAAATTCCATAGTTGTTAAGTCTCTCTTTCTCGTAATAATTCCGTCTTTATAACTGTCCCATCACGGTCGGGAACAGGGAGCTGTCCGTATGGGGCAGGAAGCAGCAGGCCACAAATTCGTCCATATATCCGGGCTCTGTGGAAAGCTCCAGATAAGTCATATTTCTGGCAAGCTCGTAAACCTTACGCTCTGCCTTCGTAGACAGCAGCATCGCGTAAGCGCCGCACAGGGAAGAGTTGCCTATGTAGTGATAGTACTCAATCGGAATATCCGGGAACATACCGATATTCACTGCGTTCTGCATGTTGATACCGCTTCCGATGCCGCCTGCTACATAGACCTCCTCGATCATGCTGATGTCAAAGTCCAGACTCTTCAGCATGGTACGGATCGCTGAAAAAATCGCACCCTTGGCACGGATGAAGTTATCGATATCCACTTCCGTGATCTCCACGTCCTTGCTGCCCGCAGCCTCCTCCTCGAAGGCCAGGACATAGCTGCCCATGCCGTAATGATCATGCTTCACGCGCTTGCCTTCCCGGACAAATTTGCCCTTGGGGCTGATGATGCCGCAGCGGAACAGCTCCGCAATCACGTCGATGATACCGGAACCGCAAAGGCCGATGGGCTTCTGTCCCGGATCGCCGATAATATCAAAAGTAGGCTCCATGGTCTCCTTATCGATCTTACATGCCTCAATCGCGCCGTCCGTCGCACGCATACCACAGCTGATATCGCCGCCCTCAAAGGCCGGTCCTGCGGAACATGCACAGCTCATCATGAAGTCAGAGTTACCGAATACCAGCTCACCGTTGGTTCCCAGGTCGATGAACAGGGAGAAATGGGGCTGGTTCCAGAGCATGCTGACCAAAGCGCCGGCAGTAATATCGCCGCCCACATAGCTGCCAATATTCGGCGCGATGATCACATGGGCGTCCGGATGCACGTTCAGGCGGATGTCCGACGCGTAGATGGAATTGGTCTTATAAAAGGCCGGAATATAGGGCTCCATACGCAGCGGATCTGCGTTGATACCCACCAACAGATGGTTCATGGTGGAGTTGCCGCCCACGGACAGCCGGTAAATCTGGCGGGAGCTTAAGCCTGCCGCCCGGCTCATCTGCTGAATCATCGGATTCAGGGTCTCGTCAATGATCGCGTCCTGCAGCTTCTTGTGTCCGCCCGGCTTCTGGGACTCGATGATACGGTTAATAACGTCTGCACCGTACCGGATCTGTCCGTTACCGGAGGACGCCTTGGCCAGAATCCTGCCGGTCAGCATATCAACCATAACTGCGGATACAGTAGTCGTACCGATATCGATAGCCAGTCCAGCCGCTACGACATTGGCCGATTTTTCGAACACATCATATACGAACACGTGCTCCTTATTCTGGGCAATGACACACTGCACCTCGAAATCACTGGCCCGCAGCACATCCGGAAGCTCCATCAAGGTCGAGAACGGAAGCTCAATTTTCTCGATGCCGGTCACTGCCTGCAGGGCTCTTGTGAGCCGCTCATTGTCAGGCATGGTATCATCCAGGGTCGGTACGTCCATCTTCAGATCAATGATACGGATGTTATTACCCAGAGTCAAATCGGCCTCTGCCAGATGCTCCATGCAGTCGTCAAAAATCTTGATCTCCTGGGGAGAGCTTAAGTCTGCCACCTTCATGCGGCTGCGATACGCAGACGCGATATCCGGCACCATGACCTGCACATCGCCGGCTACCGTACTGCAACAGGCCAGACGCCAACCCTCCGCCCACTCTTCCTCATTGATATGGCGGGTCTTCTTGGAATCCAGCTCGCCTCCCAGCAGCTTCACGCGACACTTTCCGCAGGAGCCATTGCCAGAGCAGGGCGCGTCGATGACCACGTTGGACTTCCGCGCCGTCTCCAGCAGATTCTCTCCTGCCATAGTTGAAACCGTCACTTTCTCGCCGTTTTCAAACTGGAATACTACATTTGCCATTTATATCTTCCTCCTGACTTCTTCCCTCTCTTGAACAAAAAAATCCCTTTGATAAGAGTATAACATACTCCTCCCGCTTAGTCCAATGTAACTTGACGGATTTTCCCGGATTCTGTCAGAAGACTGATTTTTCCTATACGGCTCCTAGTTGAGTTTCAGATCGCCATCCTTGATCCAGCCCATCTTTCGCTCGATTTCACAGAAAATGGTGCTTAAAACAGCCGGAAGCACGAAACAGATGAGAATCAGACCCACCCAGTCAAAGCCGGTGATGGCAGCCCGGGTGCCTGCCTCGATCTCGCTCATCCAGCCGGTATACACGCCAATCTGACCTACCAGGCCGCAGGTTCCCATACCACTGGATACGGGTGTGCCGTTCATGGTCATATGGAAGACGCAGGTGGCAATGGGGCCGGTGATGGCGCTGGCCAGGGTCGGCGCAATCCAGATGCGGGGATTCTTCACGATATTGCCCATCTGCAGCATGCTGGTGCCGATGCCCTGGCTCACCAGGCCGCCCACGCCATTTTCCTTATAGCTCATGACCGCGAAGCCCACCATCTGGGCGCAGCAGCCCGCTACCGCAGCGCCGCCTGCAAGTCCTGTAAGACCCAGAGCTGCGCAAATAGCCGCACTGGAAATCGGCAGGGTCAGAGCCATACCGACTAATACGGATACGATGATACCCATCAGCAGCGGCTGAAGCTCGGTCGCCCACATGATCAGCTGACCTACACTTGAAGCCGCCGCGCCGATGCCCGGCGCAATCAGCTCTGCCAGACCGACGCCCACGAAAATGGTGACGCCCGGCGTTACCAGAATATCGATTTTTGTTTCTTTGCTGACCAGCTTTCCGCATTCCGCCGCGATGACAGTGATAACAAGCACCGCCAGCGGGCCGCCCGCGCCGCCCAGTACATTCGCCGCGTTGCCGACTGCCACTAAACTAAAGAGCACCAGTGGCGGACACTGCAGTGCCCAGCCGATGCTGACTGCCATGGCGGGTCCGGCTACCGCGCTGGCGTAACCGCCCAGCTCAGTCAGATACTCGATCCCCAGCTGCTTGCCAAGAGTGCTTACGATAGTGCCGATCAGCAGGCTGGCGAACAATCCCTGCGCCATGGCTCCCAGTGCGTCTACCAGATAGCGTTTTACGCTGATTTCCACATTTTTCTTTTTCAGAAAAGCCTTCACTTTTTCCATTTTCTTACTCCTCTTTTCCTGTTAGTAACCATTCTGCTTAATAAAGCCTTTACATCATACCATACAGGTGACAAGACAGCAAGTACCGACATCAAATTTGTTTATTTTTGTTTTCTGTCTGGTTTTCATGGATCCTGTGGAAATTCGATGATTTATCTGAAATCTTTAAAATTTCTTCAGAATTTATAACGTAATTCTAAATATTTCATCATAGTTTTGTAATATCTTTTTGTTAAAATACTATATATGAAAGAGAACACACATCGTAAATGAGGTGAGCCTATGAAAAAATTTTCCCTTTGTATTCTGGCCGGACTGCTGGCGCTGGTTCTTTTCCTGAACCCCATTTCCGTAAAAGCTGAAAATCCGGCAGAGGAAAACGCTCCGACTGTCTCCTTGACTTATACTTCTCTGGAAGAATCGGAAAAATGGATTCTCGATGAGGTTCTTTCAGATTATGTATCTGAGCATGTGGTAGATATGGAAGAAGCTTCCGTTCCCTGTACCATCGGCGAACTGATTGACCGGGGCACCTCCTCCTATCTTTTCTATCAGGATGAGCAGGCAGGCGGAACCGTTTATACGGCAGCCGGTTATGCTCTGACCCAAGATGGAAGCTACGTATACTTTGAGCTGACGAGCGCTTCCCCGCTGGAT
>NZ_JBOKYU010000010.1:0-56747 GCF_051972735.1 Laedolimicola sp.
GCGCCGAGTGCGCATCTTTGCAAGCTCTGCTTGCTTTTATGGAATAGGGAATTCTATCGGAATTTCCTATTCCATAAAAAGAAAATACCACCTGTCAAATGACAAGTGGTATTTTTTATGGACCTGAGGGGAATCGAACCCCTGTCCGAAAGCCTGTTCCCTGTTCTTCTACTATCGTAGTCAGTTCTTTGACATTCCCTCCGTCCGCCGGGAACTAACACCCTGCGGGCTTCAGTAGCTTCATGATACGCCCATGCGCGCAAAGCTTAACGCATGTCGTTTCCCACATAGTCGATGCCGGATTCTTAAAGTGCGGGTGCTCTAAGGCCGACAGCTGCCATTAGGCAGCGTATGCTAAATTATCTTCAGCGTTTATTTTTAATTTTGCGATTTGACGCATCGCCTGCGGATAGCTTCACCAGCTGCGAGACCCCCGTCGAAACCAGTACAAGCCCTGGCTGGGACTGCCTGAAACGCTGCGAACGGCAGCCGTTTTGCCCTCTTCGGGTAATCTGTTCTCCCAGTATAGACCGAAACCCCTGAAAAATCAAGCCCTTTTCTTAAATTTAAACTCTTATTCCACCAGAATCGCGTTCGGATAGATCCGGTCCATCCGTTCATCTGGAAAATGCGTATCCAGCCACCCGTCCGCGAAGGTCTCGATGCCCTCGCCGGTCTGCCGCACCGTATAGCGGTTCAGGGCCAGACCCGACAGGCAGACATCATAAATCATAAATACCAGCAGAATCCAGGTCATCCAGGTTCCGAATTTCTTCGGAATCTTCTCGATCCAGCCGGAAAACAGCGGATACAGTACCTTCATCCAGACCACCGCTGCGATGCCCCAGAAGAAGCAGTACAAGAGGTTAATTCTGCCGCCCAGATTGAACGGAATCTTACTGTAATCCCAGAACACTGTGCCGAATACCAGCTCCGTAAAGACGCTGCAGATATACTCATAAGCGCCGCCCAGAACCGTGCCGAAGCAGAAAATATAGCTGTCGCTCCGATCCTTATACCGGTACAGCACCGCCGTCAGAAGGGCACAGCCCAGTCCCCAGACGATACTGAAGGGTCCGTACACCACGCTGCTGCGGCTCATGAGCTTGCCAGCCGTCACATAGCAGAAAATGGTTTCGGTGATATCGCCCAGGAACGCGCCCAGCAAAAACAGGCACACCAGCTTATAAAAGCAGCAGCCCACCGCAAAGACGCCTGCCTTCGCCCGCGCCGCGTCCGCTTCCTTTTCCTGCTCCCGTCTGGCTCTAAGAAGCTCTTCAGCCGCCAGCCTCGGATAGGCCCGCTCCATACGGCGCAGCACAAAGGCTGTCAGCTTTCCGCCCATCTCATCAGAGGTTTTCTGCAGATTCTCCGCCACGCCATACAGCAGAGACGCCTTTTTCACGCTGGATCTCACCTTCAGGATTCCCACCAGTGTGCCGACAAAATCCATAATGAAAATGATACCAAGCACAAGTAGAATGATTTTTCCGACCCCATGGGGTAAAAGCTTCAGCACATCCCGTAAAAACGGATTCACAAAACGGATGCAGAGTACTCCAAGCAGACCCCACACCACCGACCAGGGCAGGCTCACATAGCCGCCGAACTGGAAGCGTTTCCGGGAGAAATCCCACCATTTCCGATGGAAAATCCGCTCCAGCACGAAGCCGGTCGTATAGGTCACAATAAAAGAAAGAATCACGCCGCCCACAAACAGGAAAAACAGGCTGTCACGAAGCTCTGTCAGGAAAATGGCAAATAACAGTCCGCCCACGCCGTAAGCAGGACACCAGGGACCATAGAGAAAGCCCACATCCACAAATTTTCTCTGCCGCGCCGCCGCTCCGGCCGTGCCAGTCACCCAGCCCGCAAAGCTGTATGTAAAAAAGAGCCACAAAAGCTCGTATCCCGTCATGTCCATACTATTTTCCTCCTCTGTCCGTCCCTGCACAAGTCTCTTGTATGGGGCTTATTATAACGGTTTTCCGTGCTCCACACAAGCCTCTTTTACAAAAGAAGCGAAGCGCCTGGCCGCAAAAGGCATGGTTTCCCAGTTTCGCCACAAAAGCGCCACCGGCCGCTCCAGCCGTTCCCGGATTGGGCGCAGCTCCAGCCCATCCTCGAAGCCCTCCAGCACCAGCCGATACAGAATCGACACGCCCAGACCCTGACGGATCATGGCCAGAATCGAATAGTCATCGTATACCTTGTATTCGATCCGCGGCTCGATCTGAAGCTTCGCGAATGCCCGCTCCGGCACACTGTATTCGCCCTCATCCAACAGGATAAAGGGTTCTCTGCCAAGCTCCGCAAGCGACACATCTTTCTGCCCGGCCAGCGGATGTCCCTCCGGCAGTACCGCCACCATCTCGTCCCGGTACAGGACGCTGACCTCCATGTCCGGCACCGCCTCGGCATTCACGAAGCCAAAGTCAACGCTTCCATCCCGCACCCAGCCTGCAATATTCGTGTACTCCCCCTGCTGCAGCACAAAGCGCGTACCCGGGTACTTTTTTTTAAACTCTCTCATAAGCTCCGGCAGCAGATTTCTGCTGACACTGGTAAAGGTTCCGATTTGGATAACACTGTTTTCCAGCCCCCGCATTTCCCGTTCCTTCCGCTCAAGCGCCTCCTCCGCCTGGTAAATCTGCTGAAAATAAGGCAGATAAGCCGCGCCGTCCACCGTCAGCAGCGTTCCGTCCTTTCGCCGATTAATGAGCGTTGTCCCCGTCTCCTGCTCCAGCGCCTTGATCGTCTGGCTCACCGCGCTCTGGGAATAACCCAAAAGCTCCGCCGTCTTCGTAAAGCTCCCCGTTTCTATGATTTTACAGAAAATTCCGTATCGCGATATCATATGGTTCTCTCCATCAGTTTAACTTATGTTTTTATTATAATCATTCATTTTACTTATGTAAAGAGAACTGATAAAATAAAGCAAGCTACAAAAGGGAGGAATTATCTTATGAAAGAAAGTAAAGCCCAGGGATTCCGGCTCGGCATGCGGGACGGCATTCCCATCGGCCTCGGCTATCTGGCTGTGGCATTTTCGCTTGGCATCACCGCGCGGAACGCAGGTCTCAATGCCTTTCAGGGATTTCTGATTAGCATTTTAAATAACGCGTCCGCGGGTGAATACGCCGGCATCACGGTCATCGCTGCCAATGCCGCTTACGCGGAAATCGCCATTGTGACTCTGATTACCAACGCCCGCTATCTTCTGATGAGCTGCGCCATGAGCCAGCGGCTGGAGCCCGGACTTTCTCTGGGACACCGCCTTTTGATGGGCTTTGATATCACAGACGAGCTTTTTGGCATCGCCATTGCACGCCCCGGATATCTGAATCCCTATTATACCTACGGCGCCATGCTCATGGCAATGCCCGGCTGGTCCATCGGCACATCCCTTGGCATCATTGCAGGCAACATTTTACCGGAGCGCGTGGTCAGCGCCTTAAGCGTGGCCCTCTTCGGCATGTTCCTGGCTGTGATCATCCCGCCTGCCCGGAAAAATAAGGTGGTGGCTGTTCTGGTGGCCCTGTCTTTCGCCGCAAGCTTCGCCTGCTCGGTTCTGCCGTGGATCAGCACTCTGTCGGACGGTACCCGCACTATTATCCTGACGGTCGTGATTTCCGCCGGAGCCGCGCTTTTGTTCCCGGTTCCCAAAGAAAACACTGCTGAAAAAACTGCTGAGAAAGGAGTTTCCCACTCATGACCCATAATATTTACATCTACATCCTGATTATGGCCGCCGTATCCTACACAATCCGCGTGCTGCCGCTGACCCTGATTCGAAAGCCGCTGGAAAATCAGTTTCTCCAGTCCTTTCTCTACTATGTGCCCTACGTAACTCTGGCCGTCATGACCTTTCCGGCCATCATCCACGCCACCCAGTCTCCCATCGCCGGAGCGCTGGCCCTCGTCATCGGCATTGCCGCCGCCTGGATGGGCGCGGGACTGCTGCCCGTAGCAGTCATCTGCTGCGCCGTAGTATTTGTGACGGAGTTCTTTTTGTAAGCTTACTTTTACGTAACCTTTCTTATTTCGCGCAGCCGAAAGGGCTGAGACAGTTTTAAACCGCCTCAGCCCTTTTTATCTCATACCTTCTCTTTTCCCCTTAAATCTTATCCGGATGCTTACTCAATGGTAATTCCGGCCTTCTCCAGAATCTTCGGCACATTCTTCTCTGCGCCGATAGCCATGATATGTACGCCGTCGCAGATGCCCTCGTCCTTGATCTTCGCGATCATCTCCGCAGCCATCTCGATACCAAGCTGTGTGGGCAGTCCCTTAACGCCCTTCTCCTTGCCCTCTGCTGCCGCAGCGGAGAGACGGTCAATCATATCCTGGGGTACTGCGATACCCGGTACGTTCTCATTCATGTATTTCGCCATACCAGCTGCCTTCAGCGGGATGATACCTGCCATGATGTGGGTATGGATGTTTGCCTTATCCACCTCGTCCATGAAACGCTTCAGGCCTTCGATATCAAAGATACCCTGGGTCTGGATGTACTGTGCGCCTGCGTCTACCTTCTGGCGCAGCTTGTTAATCTGCAGCGGAAGCGGATCATAAACCGGAGTTACCGCAGCCCCCTTATAGAAGGTGGGCGCATTATCCAGATCATTGCCGCCGCAGTCCTTTCCGGTAGCTTCCATATAAGTCAGCATATGCAGGATACCTACGGAATCCAGATCGTAGACCGGCTTGGACTCCTTGCAGTCGCCTACGGTCGGATGGTCTCCAGTCAGAGCCAGCATGGTATCGATACCGAATGCCGCTGCGGAGAGCATATCGCCCATGATACCCATACGGCTTCTGTCACGTCCGGTAACCTGTACGATGGGCTCCAGCCCTGCTTCCTTCAGCTTGATACAAAGACCAAGGGAGGAAGCCTTCAGACAGGCTGACTGCATATCGGTTACGTTCACGCCGTGAACCTTGCCCTTCAGAAGCTCTGCTACTGCAAGCTGCTCTGTAAAATCATATCCCTTCGGGGGAGCCATCTCAACGGTTACACCGAATTTACCGCCTTCCAGCGCTTTCTCTAACATTCCCATTATTTATTCCCCCTGATATTAATTGTTCTCGGATAAGATACCTTTGCGTATCCCTTGTCCGGTCTTCTCTTTGTCAGGAGATCCAGTCTTCCCAGAGACTCCAGACGTTTGTAAATCATAATCCATGCGCAGTCATTGTCCGGATTCACCTCGCACTTGCCGTTCTTCTGTCCGCCGCAGGGACCGTTTACCAGAGACTTGGCGCAACGGGAAATGGGGCAGATGCCGCCGGTGGTTCCCAGCACACAGTCTCCGCACAGATGACAGGCTTCCTCAAAGAGACCGAAACGAACAGCCTCGCCTAAGAACATGGTATTATTGGACGGATAAACCGGTGCGGACGGGCTGTGGGCTGCCGCCACCTGCACGCCGTCGCCGCAGGACATACAGACTACGGCGTCCGGTCCTGCCGCGTTCAGCTTCTTCATGGCTGTCTTCACGCCCATATTCATACAGCAGTAATCTGCCATATTCGTGGCTACTACGGTCTTTCCCTTAGATTCCAGATACGCTTTCAGTTCTGCTACTTCCTTCTCACCGCCGGTCGCGCATGCGGTCGCGCAGCTTCCGCAGCCCAGAATCGCAATCTTCTGCGCGTCTCCGAGCATCGCCATCAATTCATCGATGGGCTTTTTCTGTGTGATAATCATGATATCCTCTCCTTAAAATTCGGGTGTTTGTCCACGGGAGGCTTTCCTTTTTGAAAGTCACTTCTGCCCGAAGAACCTATTTCTATTTTAATACATTTCCCACAAAAATCAACCCGTAATTTTCTTTTTTTAACAGAAAATATCATTTTTATAACATCATTATTTTCATATCATAACACTTTATAACATTTTTGTTTTTAACAACTTTGCCTGATTTGCAAGCTCAGGCTATGATCTATCCTCTCTATGCCTCTGCTTTTTCTTCTTTCTCCTGTTGAAACTCCGCAATCGCATCCAGAAACTGTCTTCCGTACTTCTTCCGCTTATTTTCTCCCACGCCTGAGACCTCCAGAAATTCCTCTTCCGTGGCGGGCAGCTTCACACACATATCGATCAGCGTCTTATCGTTGAAAACGATATAGGGCGGCACCCCATTTTCCCGGGCTATCTCCATGCGGAGTTTTCGCAGAACCTCGAACAGCTCACTTCCTGCACTGGTCAGGCCGTCCGTACTCTTAACTTTGGCCGTCTTCTTCTTTTTCTCCGGCTCCTTCGCCTTCCAGGTCCGCAGCATGACCCGGGCATCCTCCTTCATAAGCGGCGCGGTATCCCCCAGCTTCAGGACACTGTACTGTTCCTCGGTCTGGCGCAGATACCCTTCGCTTACCATCTGGCTAATCAGAGCGCGCAGATCCGCTTCTTTTTTCTCCTTCAGGCTTCCGTAGGATTCATAGTTCATCATTCCCAACTCCCGCAGTCTGACCCGGTTGGCTCCAAGCAATGTGCCGATGACAATCTGAATGCCGTAACGTCCGCGGGTCTCCGTCACGCATTTCACCACCTGCCTGGCTTCCTCGGTCAGGTCGATCTCCGTGTATTCCCGGTGGCAGTTGCCACAGTTTTCACAGGGGTCTTCCGTCTCTTCTCCGAAATACTGTAAAATATAGTTTCTCAGGCATCCCGTTCCCCGGCAGTACTGCTCCATGGTCTGAAGTCTCCTGGTATCCCGCTGGCGAATCAACCGCGCCTCTTCTCCGGTCAGCTCGGAAAAATCCTTCTGCTCCAGTAAAAATCGATTGATCATCATGTCCTGTGGTGAAAATAAGAGAATACACTGGGCCGGTTCGCCGTCCCGTCCGGCGCGCCCCGCCTCCTGGTAATAATTTTCCATGCTCTGAGGCATGTTGTAGTGAATCACAAAACGCACATTGGATTTGTCGATGCCCATGCCGAAAGCGTTAGTGGCAACGACGACTGGCGCCCGGTCATAGATAAAATCCTCCTGATTTTTCTTCCGTTCCGCGCCGCCAAGACCCGCGTGATAGCGCGTCACCGCCACGCCCCGCTTGAACAGTTCTTCGTAAAGCTTGTCCACATTTTTCCGGGTGGCGCAGTAAATAATGCCGCTGTCCGACGGGTGCTTTTCTATGTAGTCCAGGATAAAATCGTCCTTTTTCCGGATATGCTCTACACTGTAATAGAGGTTTTCCCGGTCAAAGCCGGTCACAACCACGTTCGGGTTGGCCAGTTGCAAGGTTCGCAGGATATCATCCCGCACGTTTTCAGTGGCTGTGGCCGTAAAGGCGCTGACCACCGGCCGTCTTCCCAGCTTTCGGATAAAATCCACGATTTTCACATAGCTGGGCCGAAAATCCTGCCCCCACTGGGAGATGCAGTGGGCCTCGTCCACAGTCACCATGGAAATCTCCGTATGTGTGGCAAAATCCAGAAACTCCCAGCTTTCCAGCCGTTCCGGGGCCACATAGATAATCTTGTATACACCCTGGGCCGCCAGGGAAAGGGCCTTTCGAATCTGTCCTTCTGTCAGCGCTGAATTGATAAACGCCGCATGTACTCCGACGTCATTGAGCGCCTTCACCTGATCCTGCATCAGTGAAATCAACGGCGACACCACCAGGGTAATCCCCGGCAGCAGCAGCGCCGGCACCTGATAGCACACCGACTTTCCCGCTCCCGTCGGCATAATCGCCATCGCGTCCCTGCCATTTAAGATCGCCTCAATAATCTCCTCCTGCCCGGGGCGGAAGGTATCATAGCCGAAATAGTTTTTTAAAACTTCGGTTGGTTTCATACTTTCTTTCCTTCCATATAGCTTTTTAGTTCTTCCAGTTTCTTTACTGTCATTTTTTCTGAGTAGTGTAAGCCATCATAGGTAAGATGAAGTACGGGATATTGCCCTTTTGTCTTCAATAGCATATGTATTTCAATCAGCCATTCCACCACTGCCTGTATCTCATTTCGAGTCATATCCTTCAACGCTCCATACTCCGGTATTTCATTCAGATTGTTCTGTTGTATACGCTCCGACTGGTGTCCTTTCAAAATATCCGTAAGCATTGTAACTCCATAATATTTGGAACGGCTCATATTCTGTACCGCTGTCAATACTGTATAAACCACGTCATTCAAATCTAGCCCTTTTAGCGTAACCGGTTCCATATTTACTTTTTCTATTTTCACATCTGCTATATCTGCCTGTATCTGTTTTCTTACTTTTACCTCCGTACATTTTCTATTCTGCACAAGTATTTCATCGTTTTTATCATTTTTTTCCTCTACGTCCGGAGTATATCCCATTTGATCATAAAATGCTTTTTTACTGATTGTTCGGTCGCATCCTCTTCCATCCTTTCTGTAATTAGTACATCCCAAAAAATAATCTTTTTTCTGACTCGCATCTTTTCCCGGTTTTATAATCAGATAACCATCTCTGCATTTGTCACATTTTTGAATGGACAGTTTTCCGCCATTACAATCATTTGTCATGAAACCACACACTTCAGGTTCATTTGTACAAATATACAGTCGGAGCCCATATGCTCTTTTATACTTCAGTTGTAAAGGATATCCACATATCGGACATACCTTTCGATCTATTCGCCTCTCTGCTTCTTCGTTCCATTCTCCTTCCAATTTAATATTTTTATAATCTCTCTTCAATTCAAGCAGAAACTCCGAGGGATTGCTTTCTGGTGCCACAAAATATACACGATTCTTGGTTCTTGTCATTGCCACATAAAAAAGCCGCCTTTCCTCTGCGTAATCAATGGAATGATCCCCTTTGATTACAAATCCAAGAACCGGATCGTCCTCTATTTTAGCAGGAAATCCATAGGTTTCATTTTTTCCGTTAATGATAATAACATCATCATAACCAAGCCCCTTTGATGAATGTGCCGTCATAAATACGATTTTCAAATTCGGATATTTTACACTTTTTACTTTATCCCCACGCCTTACAAACTCAAATAGTCCTGTCCGTTCCAATTGGTCTCCGTCAAAACCGAATCTGCCAATCAGCAGAATTGTTCCCGCCTTTTTTCCTTCTTTTTTTCTGCTTATTACGATATGATCGAGGGCTGTCTGAACTGCATTTGCCAGTGCGTAGTTTGCTCCTGTTCTTCTGTCCGCATTTACCTCTTTTCTTCGGCTGTCATAGGTATAAATAATCACCGGATCTTCAATCGTTTTGGGCGAAATCAATTGCTTCTTTATTTGCGCACTGTTTTTTTGAATAAAATTGCCTGCGATATCTATTACTTCCTGAGAATTTCGGTAGGTTCTTACTATTTTAAGCATTTTAGCATATCCCATTTTCTCAGCAAATTTTGTAAACAGTGTAATATCAGAACCACTAAAGGCATAGATGGACTGCCAGTCATCACCCACCGCTATAATTTTAGCATCCGTTACTTCAGACAGCGCTTTTGTCAAATCAAACCTCTGTCTTGAAATATCCTGATATTCATCCACAATTATATATTTAAAATCAAGCTTCTGCTTCATTTCCTTTACTTCATTTAATAGCCTTGCAGATTCATTTATCATATCTTCGAAATCAACTGCTTTGTTTGTCTTTAGCCATCTGTCATATTCCAGATAACACTCCTGGCAAATATCCAGAAATAACTTACTTCTCACATTTGTTGTCGAATGATACATCCGTGCAAATTCATCGCTTCCATATCCATTTACCTTAAAATTGGATATAAAACGGCAAATCAGGCTCAGAAGCTTACGGATGTACCGGTTTTCTTCCCCCGCAACAAGCTGTTCCATCACTTCTTTGTTATTCCTTGGCCTTAATTCTATCCCGCACACCTCTAATTTTTCTTTCAGATGCTCAATCAGACTTCGATTATCCTTATAACTTGAAAATGTATAAATAAGCTTTGTTCCATGTTTTCTGTGGAGCATAATCTTATCATTTACCGCTTTTTTATAACATTCCAATTCTTCATCACTATATCTGTCATTTTTACCATCTTCTGAAATCCCGAAATGTTCAAGATAAACCTGATTATCTCCCTGTAGAATTGCAAAATCCGGTGTATAAGGCTTCCTGGAAAATGCAATATAATACGGATATGTCGGTTCGTATTCATAATCAATGTTATTCAGATACAGGAAATTTGCGATTTCAACTTCCTGATACGAACGTAAAATCTCATTTTGAATCGTGACTGATTTTTTTGTTCTTGCATCAATCACCTCTCTTTTAAAGTTTTCCAAATCACTGCGCAAGGTTGAGTAATTTGCTTTGGCGATATGATTGAAAAAACCATTCAGTTCATTCCCCTCATACGGCGCATCAAAATAAGTTGCAAAAAACATAATGAGTTTATTGACAATACTTTCATTTTTCAGCAGAGAATTTCTAAAATAATCCCGGAGTACAAAATACATTTTTGAATTATCCACAATTGTCATGGTTTCCTCCGGGGAATGCTTATGTATAATCGCATTTCCAGTAGAATGAAAGGTTGCGATCGGGCACTCAATATGAAGTCCTTTCTGAATTTTATCTTTCAGTTCATTCACAGCCTTATTGGTAAAAGAAATAACCAGAATCTGAGAGGGATCTATTTTTCCTTTTTCAACCAAATATTTTACTTTCGCTGCAACTGTGGTTGTTTTCCCAGCACCTGCACCAGCAATCACAAGAGAATAGTCTTCATCTGTCAAAACAACTTTTCTTTGATCTTTATCCAGGATAACATTCGGATCCACTTCCTTCAAAATATTGTCCAAATAATCTTTTTCCTGAGCCAACATCTTTGAGACATAATGTTCGTTATGCTCTTCCACATAGGTTTCCAAATGCGTATATCTTTCTAATATACAGCTTATTTCTGCTTCTTTTACACGGTTTGCCCGGCAGAAATCAGAAAGCACCCCGCCTTTTTGCAAAACTCCAAAAAAATCTATTACTTCCGTATATTGAGAATATATATCTGCATAGTCACTTTTTGCTATATACCCTGTTCGCTCCAGAAGCTTTTCAATTGTATCCTGTAATACCAGTATTCTATTACAATTTTCATTTCGTATTTCTGTCGTTGTATTTCCTTTATGAGAATCTGAGCCCTTTCCGTCAAATTTATCTTTGGCACGTCCTAATATGCGATCTAAAAATCCCATAATTTTCTCCTAATCGTATAAACTCTTTTCCTCATTATGTACTTTTTCCAACATTTTGTCTACTGTGATTTACTGATAACGAAACGCAAAATGGCAGAGGGGAAGCCTCCGCCATTTTTTCTGTCAGTACTTTTCTGTATAGAGTTCAGGAGCTTCATTTCCTGAATGCTCACTTTTCTTCAGTAACTCTACCAGTCCATGCTGGTTTCCCACATTCGTAACATCAATTTTATGTACACATTCTCCCATCCACGGCAATTGGCTGCTTAGTTCTTTCATTAACCGATAGATATCTACGGTTGTAATTCTATTAACAGACAAATATCCGGACCCCTGTCTATGCCGAAATCCATGCTTTCTAAAAAATTTTCGCAGATCACTATATGCATGATGGTAATCATTTCCAGGATAATGCTTTTTTAATTGATATGTATCCAGGTCAAAATTCAATGCTTTCACATATTTTCTTTCCAATATGCTAAGCCCTCATCGCCTGTCTGTAATTTCTCAGAAAATTTTCTTCGTTAAAATGCTCTGGAGCATCCAAATAGCCGTCACTCTCATAGAACATCCATTCCACTGCATTATTCATAAACCATGACTGATCGGATAGTATATTTGAAACGATCCCAAAATACGCGAAATCATTCTCATTCCCACTGTCCCGGTAAACCCTTGCGCCTGAGGTATCTTCCATTCGAAGCAGTCCATATTTGGCAAATAAACGGTCCAATGTCTGATAGACTGACTCCAGCTTATAGGTTTTCTCTTCCGTAATCTTCTTTTCATCCATCCGAATCAACATCTTCAGCATCCGAAAACCTCCCGTCCAATGAATTTTAATAGAGATTCTTCACCTTAAACTCCTTCTCTGCCTCGCGCCGCTGATCCTTTTTGG
Organism: Laedolimicola sp.; assembly: GCF_051972735.1. Lineage (NCBI taxonomy): Bacteria > Bacillati > Bacillota > Clostridia > Lachnospirales > Lachnospiraceae > Laedolimicola > Laedolimicola sp. The sequence goes on from NZ_JBOKYU010000010.1 coordinate 12,051, forward strand.
CAATGTCCTGACGTTTGTCGTAGAGCTTTTTACCGCGGGCCAGACCTACCTCGACTTTAACCAAGCTGCCTTTCAAATATACCTTTAAGGGCACCATGGTGTAGCCTTTTTCGGCCATCTTGGACGCAATCTTCCGGATTTCGTATTTGTGCATCAGAAGCTTCCGGGGGCGTAAGGGGTCTTTGTTGAAGATATTGCCCTTCTCGTAGGGACTGATGTGCATGCCATAGACCCATACCTCCTCCTTTTCCACCTTGACAAAGGCCTCCTTGACGCTGCATTTTCCCATGCGGATCGACTTTACCTCGGTTCCGGCCAGGGCGATGCCGGTCTCGTAGGTCTCGTCGATGAAATAATCGTGATATGCCTTCTTGTTATTGGCAACTAACTTGTAATTATCCTTCCCCATCTTGTTCTCCTCATCTATCTGTTCTGTATCATAACTGCTCACACCTAAGGGCTTGCCGCTGGCAGCTCCTCACGGATACTTCGTACTCTCAAATCACTTTCCTACGTCTTCGGCAGTCAATTCTTCCGGCCATACTGAACCGTTACTCTGTATCTTTCGTCGATAATAATTCGTAATCAATGGTCCTGCACAGCCGATCCGTCCCCTTCACACGAATACGCACCCGCTCACCGATGCGCCAGACCTTTCCGGTCCGAGCGCCCCGAAGCTCGCTTCCGGCCTCATCATACTCGTAAAAATCGTCGGTCAGCGAATTCACATGCACCAGGCCCTCCACTGTATTGTTCAGCTCCACATACAGACCGTAAGCTGTCACGCCGGAAATGACGCCGTCAAACGCTTCGCCGATATGCTGCTCCATGTACTCCACCTTCTTTAGCTTCACGGTCTCCCGCTCCGCCTCCTCTGCCCGCCGCTCCAGCTCGCTGGAGCGCTTGGCCACCTCCGGCAAAATCGCCTCGTAATGTACCACCCGGTCGCCGTTTAAGCGGCCCCGCAGGTTTTCCTTGATAATCCGGTGAATCTGCAGATCCGGATACCGCCGGATGGGCGAAGTAAAATGACAGTAATGGGTAGCTGCCAGTCCGAAATGTCCGGTGCAGTCGGTGGCGTACTTGGCCTGCTTCATGGAGCGCAGGGTCAGGCGGCTGATCATGGCCTCCTCCGGAGTCCCTGCAATCTTATCCAGCAGCTTCTGTACCTCGCCCGGATGAATCTCATCGCCCGATGTATGAAGCGCGTACCCGAAATTCTGGATAAAGGTTCCCAGACGGCTCATTTTTTCACTGTCCGGCTTCTCATGAATCCGGTATACAAAGGGCTGAGCCTGCCAGTAATAATCCTCTGCCACAGTCTCATTGGCCGCCAGCATGAAATCTTCAATCAGACGGGTGGCCTCATTGCGTTCATAGGGCCTGATATCAATGGGATATCCCTTTTCATCCAAAATCACCTTCGTCTCCGGAAAATCAAAATCTATGGATCCCCGCTTTCTTCTCCGCTTTCGAAGGAGGGCCGACATCTCCGCCATCTCCTTCAACATGGGAACCAGCTCCGGATAGAGTGCTGTCTCCACCGGATCATTGTCCAGCACCTTCTGTACCCCTGTGTAGCTGAGTCTGCGATTCACACAGATCACCGTCTCCGCAATGGTATGGCCGATAATCTTACCTTTCTCGTCAATGGTCATGATGCAGCTCAAGGCCAGGCGATCCTCCCCTGCATTCAGAGAGCAGATTCCGTTGGAGAGATTGCGCGGCAGCATGGGAACCACCCGGTCCGCCAGATAGACGCTGGTGCCCCGGTCCAGAGCTTCCTGATCGAGGGCGCTGTTCTCCTGCACATAGTTGGTCACATCCGCGATATGCACGCCCAGCACGTAATTGTCGCCCTCTCTGCGCAAAGAAACCGCGTCGTCCAGATCCTTCGCGTCCTCGCCGTCGATGGTGACGCAGACCTCATCCCGCAGATCCAGCCGTCCGGCCCGATCCGCCTCTGATACCGGCTTCGCCACCCGTTCCGCCTGGTTCAGCACCCGCTCCGGAAACTCCGTGGGAATACTGTAAGCCAGCATAATAGCCAGCACTTCCGTAGCCGGATCATCCGCCTCTCCCAGCACCTGCGTAATCTTCCCCTCGGGATTTTTCCGACCCCTGCCGTAATCCGTGATTTCGGCCACAACCTTTTGCCCGCTGACTGCCGGACCGATTTTCTCCAGGGGAATAAAAATATCGTGGTTAATCCGTTGATTATCCGGTACCACAAAGCCGAAATTCTTGCTGCGCTCAAAGGTACCGATAACCTCAGTGAGTCCATGTGACAGAACCTTTGTAATCACGCCCTCCGGACGTTTCCCTGCATGGCCCTTGATCACCACTTCCACCGTATCACCCAGAAAAGCGTCTCCGGCGTCATTTTCTCCGATGAAGATATCCTGCTCCTCGTCCTCCACCGATACAAAACCGAAGCCCTTGGCATGGCTTGTATACACGCCGACCACTTTTTTGATCTCCGCTTTTCCGTAGCGCCCCCGCTTGGACAACGAGATTTTTCCTTCGGAGAGAAGTTCATCCAGAACTTTATTCAATTCCTCCCGGTCCCTCTTCTCCACCTGCAGGATGATCGCCAGCTCCTTCTGCTTCATGGGCACATAGCGCGGATCATTGATAAAATCATATATAATTTTCTTTCGCTCTTCAAATGTCTTGTCTGCCATAATTCCTCCGGCATATTACATAAATCCGGCATGCAGACCTGGGTTCTACGAACCCAGGTCTCGCGGGCTTCGCCCTATGTTCAAAAGTTCAAGCACTGGCTATCATGCTGGCAGGATAGCCAGTGCTTGAACTTCTGAACGCATGCCTCATTGCCATAACGCAGAAAGCACCCACGGTCATCCCGGGAGTGCTTTATCTGTCGTAAGTTCTTCAGAGTCAACCTCGAAAATGCTGCGCATTTCCTCGGTCTGGCGTATCCGCCAGATAGAATGTCAGATAAAAGTATTCGCTCATGCAAGCATGGCTCTTACTTTTATCTGACATTCTGCCTGACTCTGAACGATTAGAAAATGTTTAAATTCAGTACCAGTGCCAGTACGATAAAGGCAATTGCCAGAATCTTGGTCGCAAGTACAATCTTACCCTCTGCGGAACGGCTCTTATTCTGCTCCCAGAAAGAATTGCCGCCTGCAATCGCTCCCAGACCGTTGGACTTGCCTTCCTGCATCAGTACCACAACCGTCAGCGCGATACACACCAGTACAAAAAGAACCATTAAAATAGCTCGGATTACTCCCATGCTTAAACCTCCTTAACCAGCAGAGATTTGCCGGTCATCTCTTTCGGCTGCTCCATTCCCATCAGCTCGATGAGCGTCGGAATGATATCTGCCAGACAGCCATTCTCTCTCAGACCGTATGCCGGATCTGCGTTTACCAGAATAAACGGAACCGGATTGGTGGTATGTGCTGTCCAGGGCTCGCCTGTCTTATAATCAATCATCATCTCGGCATTGCCGTGATCCGCGCAGATAAACATCTGACCGCCTGCCTCTTTCACTGCCTCAACCGCGCGTCCCACGCAGCCGTCTACGGTCTCAATAGCCTGTACTGCAGCCGGAATCACACCGGTATGGCCTACCATATCCGGGTTCGCGAAGTTGATGATAATCACATCGTACTTATCAGACTTAATGGCCTCTACCAGCTTGTCGCAGACAGCCGGAGCGCTCATTTCGGGCTGCAGGTCATAAGTTGCTACCTTCGGAGACTTCACAAGAATGCGATCCTCGCCCTTGTTCGGCTCCTCAACGCCACCGTTGAAGAAGAAGGTTACATGTGCGTACTTCTCTGTCTCGGCGATACGAACCTGTGTCATATTATGAGCTGCCAGATACTCACCAAAGGTATTGTGAAGCTCTACCTTGTGGAAAGCTACCAGCTTGTTCGGGATGGTTGCGTCATATTCGGTAAAGCATACATAGGTCAGATTCAGGCGCTTCTCACGGGGGAAGCCGTCGAACTCATCACAGCAGAACGCTCTGGAAATCTCTCTTGCGCGATCCGGCCGGAAGTTGAAGAAGATCACAGAGTCGCCATCCTGAATGACAGCCACCGGCTTGCCGTCCTTCTTTACCACTGCCGGAAGAACAAACTCATCGTTCACACCCTCTGCGTAGGAAGCTGCGATAGCACTGACGCCGTCAGCCGCCTCATTGCCCTCTCCCTTTGTCAGGGCGTTGTAAGCCTTTTCTACCCGATCCCAGCGGTTGTCGCGGTCCATGGCGTAGTAACGTCCCATAACGGAAGCCACTTCTCCGACGCCGATCTCCTGCATCTTGTCTGTCAGCTCCTGTACAAAATCCTTTCCGGAGGTGGGCGGTGTGTCACGGCCATCCAGGAAGCAGTGTACATAGACCTTCGTAAGACCGTGGCGCTTTGCCAGCTCCAGCAGTCCGTAGATATGGGTATTGTGGCTGTGTACGCCGCCGTCGGATACCAGTCCGAACAGGTGCAGTGCGGAGTCCTTTGCTTTCGCGTTCTCCACAGCCTTTACAAGCGCTTCATTTTCAAAGAAGTCTCCATCCTGGATCTCCTTTGTGATACGGGTCAACTCCTGATATACGATGCGTCCCGCACCCATGTTCATATGACCAACCTCAGAGTTGCCCATCTGTCCGTCCGGAAGACCAACTGCCAGTCCGCTGGCATTGCCCTTTACAAAGGGGTAGTCCTTCATCAGACCGTCCATAACCGGAGTCTTCGCCATCGCAATGGCATTGCCCTCCGGATTCTCATTCAGACCATAGCCATCCAGAATCATCAGTACTGTCGGTTTCTTACTCATTGTTCTTCTCCACCTCTGCGATCGCTGCTTTCTTCATCGGGATTCTGCAGTTGCGGTTGCTGCCGAACTCTACGATAACGTCGTCCTCTGTGATGTCAATGAGAACGCCGTAAAATCCGCTTGTGGTTACGACTACATCGCCTACTTCCATCGTAGAAAGCATGGCGTTCAGACGCTTCTGCTCCTTCTTCTGCGGACGGATAGCTGCGAAATACATAAATGCTCCGATTACTACTACGTAAAGAATGATGGTTCCCCATCCCATTGCTGCATTGCCTGTTGCAAGTAAATTCATGTTCATTCCTCCTGAAATATGCCCGTTCTTATCTTTTATCTGCGGGCGCTTCTATTATACTAGCATACTTCCCGATCTCCGGTCAAGTATTCCGGCTGTATTTTCTGCGGTTTTCTGCTGATTTTATGACTGGCCGTTCATCAGGCCGTCCAGCTTCCGCTTCTTGTAGGCCTGGTACTCGCCCCGGTCAATAGCGTCCCGGATCTCAGTCATCATGGTATTGTAGAAATACAGGTTATGAAGGACGCAGAGACGCATACCCAGCATCTCCTTCGCCTTTAACAGATGGCGGATATAGGCCCTGCTGTAGCGGCGGCAGGCCGGACACTGGCAGCCCTCCTCGATGGGCCGGTCATCCAGCTCGTACTTCGCGTTGAACAGATTGATCTTACCCAGGTTGGTGTAGAGATGTCCATGGCGTCCGTTGCGGCTGGGATATACGCAGTCGAAGAAGTCCACGCCCCGGTCTACCGCCTCCAGGATATTGACCGGCGTTCCCACGCCCATCAGATAGGTGGGCTTGTCCTCGGGAAGATACGGCGTCACCGCCTCGATAATCCGGTACATATCCTCATGGGACTCGCCTACTGCCAGTCCGCCGATGGCGTAGCCGTCCAGATCCATCTGAGAAATCTCCTTGGCGTGCTCGATCCGGATATCCTCATAAATCGCTCCCTGGTTGATTCCAAACAGCAGCTGGTTCTGGTTGATGGTGTCCGGAAGGCTGTTCAGCCTCTGCATTTCCGCCTTACAGCGGGCAAGCCAGCGGGTGGTGCGGGCCACGGATTTCTCTACATAATCCCGCTCCGCCAGGGCCGGAGCGCACTCGTCGAAGGCCATGGCAATGGTGGAGGCCAGATTGGACTGAATCTGCATACTCTCCTCCGGTCCCATGAAAATCTTCCGTCCGTCAATATGGGAGTTAAAATATACGCCCTCTTCCTTTATTTTGCGTAAGGAGGACAGAGAAAATACCTGAAATCCGCCGGAATCTGTCAGAATCGGCTTGTCCCAGGACATAAATTTGTGAAGTCCGCCCAGCTTCTTCACCACCTCGTCGCCCGGTCTCACATGGAGATGATAGGTGTTGGAAAGCTCGATCTGGGTTCCGATCTGCTCCAGATCGGAGGTGGCTACCGCGCCCTTAATGGCCGCCACGGTTCCCACATTCATGAACACCGGCGTCTGTACCGTACCGTGTACAGTTGTAAATTCGGCACGCTTGGCGCGGCCGTCTTTCTTTAATATTTTATACATACTTATTTCAAACCTCTCGCTTTTAATTCTTCAATCACCTTATGGTACATGGGCATCTCCCGCTGCCGCCATGGGGCTTGTATATATGAATCTCCGGAAGGTATCCCGCTTCACCTGACCCGTATAAGCGCCGCCTCGTCGGCTTTCTGTCCCATCTTATCGTCCCCAAATTTTCTCTATAAAATCCATACGGGCGCTCATGCCCTCCATCAGCGCGTCCACAATTGTCAGCGCAGTCATGGCCTCTACCACAACTACCGCGCGCGGCACAATCACCGGATCGTGACGACCTTTCACGCTGATTTCGATATTTTCCCCTTTCTGGTTCACGGTATGCTGCTGCGCTGCAATGGAAGATGTGGGTTTCACGGCAGCGCGAAGCACAATTCGGCTTCCATCGCTGATACCGCCCAGCGTGCCGCCTGCATGGTTAGATTCCTTTTCAATACCATTTCCATGATTTACAAAGGGATCGTTGTTCTGCTTTCCGCGGGCCTTCGCTGCCGCGAAGCCGCTTCCAATTTCAAAACCTTTCACTGCCCCAATCGACAGAACCGCCTTGGCCAGATTCGCATCCAGCTTTTCAAAGCAGGGCTCGCCGACACCTGTGGGCATGCCGTCTACGATACATTCCACTACGCCGCCGACGGAATCCTTTTCTTCCATACACTGTCCCGTGTATTCTCCCGCCTTTTCTGCTGCCTCTTTATCCGGCATATAGAAAGAATTCTTCTGAATTTCTTCCATGTCAAACTGCTTCTCATCTATTTCTACAGGTCCGATGGATCGGGTATAGGCACAGACCGTAATGCCCAGTTCCTTCAGAATCTTCGCCGCCACAGCTCCTGCGGCCACGCGCCCGATGGTCTCACGTCCCGAGGAACGTCCGCCGCCCCGGTAATCCCGAAAACCATACTTCATATCAAAAGTATAATCCGCATGTCCCGGACGATAATAAGACGCGATTTCGCTGTAATCCTGTGAACGCTGGGAAGTATTGGCTACCAGAATCGAAATTGGAGTTCCTGTTGTCCGTCCCTCAAAAACACCGGAAAGAATTTCCGCCTTATCTCCTTCGGTTCTGCTGGTTGTAAACTGAGATTGTCCGGGTTTTCTCCGGTTAAGATATTCCTGAATATCCGCTTCGCATAAAGGCAGTCCTGCCGGACAGCCGTCAATTACTACGCCTACTCCTTTTCCATGGGATTCCCCCCAGGTAGAGATTGCAAAATGCTTGCCATAAATCGATCCTGCCATTTTTTCCTCTTTCCCTTCTGATAGCGGTCTTCCGTAAAGCTTCCGCTTCTTATCTTATATTTCGTATGATCCTGTTTATCATACCGAACTTTTTTTCATTCGTCAACGCATAAAATATTTTCTCCATGAACACGCCTGAAACAGAGAAACCGCGGTTTCCGAAACATTTTTCGAAAGCCGCGGCTTCTCTGTCGAGTTGTATAAATCATGGCAGATGATTAGATATTGTCTTATTGAAATTATTCTGCAAGCTTATAAACCTCCATTACCATATCCACGTCATAGCCTGAATATGCGCCCGCCTTTCCGGTGCCGGAAATCTTCATGGCATTCTCTGCGCAGATCTTGCAGTCCTCCGCCTTGATACCAATGTCGCTGAGTCTGGTGGGCAGACCCATACGCTTCTGCCAGTCTTCCAGATTGCGAAGGCCTTCCATGACGGTATCCTCCTGGTTATCATAGAGACGCGCGCCCATGCAATTCACAGCCCAACGTACGAATTTGGCCGGATTGCTCTTCCATGCATATTTCACCCAGGCGTCTGTGATAATGGAAAGAATCTCGCCGTGAGTTCTCTTGAAGGTAACAGTAATCGGATTCTCCATATGATGGCATACCCAGTCTCCCATCTCTCCGGCTGCCGGCTTCGTGTTGGACATGGCCATAATCGCGGCCAGATTCAGGTTTGCACGGGCATCGTAGTTGGTCGGTTCCTCTTTTGCCACCAGACCTTCCTTCAGAACCGCCTTTACGATAGCCTCGAAGTAACCCTCCATAATCTCATTTCCATTGATGGGGGCAAAGTATACTTCCCAGCAGTGGGACATGATATCCATAGCGCCGCAGGCCATCATCTTCGGCGGCAGGGTATAGGCAAATTCCGGATTGATGATTGCGAAATCAAAGAAGAAGCCCAGGTTGTAAAGACCAACCTTCTCCGGAACCTCCAGACTGTCATCTACTACCATCGCACACAGAGACTGCTCGCTTCCGGTTCCGCCCAGTGTAGAAATAACACCGTGAGGAATAACGGGATCCGGAGTGAAAATATCGCGGTTCACAAACAGGCTCTCCTTCATATTGGCCTGTACAGCGATAAATTTCGCGGTATCCATAACGGAGCCGCCGCCCACAGCCAGAATAAAGTCTACCGGCTCCTGATGTACCTTCTCAATACACTCCTTACAGTAGCTCAGGCGGGGATTCGGCTTTACATCTCCCAGCTCATAATAAGAGATGCCGTTGGCATCCAGGGACGCCCGAACATCCTCCAGAATCTTGGTCAGATAGCTTCCGCCGTCGTGCACGATCAGGCAGCGGTTACCATATTTCTTTATTTCTTCTCCCACGGTTTTGTGAGTGTCTTTTCCGAAAATTACGTTTGTTTTCTGTGAATCATAGAAATTATTCATAATAATCACCTCATTCTCTGGCTGGAATTTTATTCCAGAATTCCCAGTTCCTTCATCCATGCATTTACATCAATGATTGCGTCCTTAGACGGCTCCAGTGTACCTTCACAGAGCACGTCCGCATCTGCATCCTCTCCCAGCTGGCTCACCACATCGATGACCATCGGAAGATTCATACCGGTCAGGTGACGGAACTTATAATGCTCCATCAGTCTGCTTACGCAGTTAAAGGGTGTTCCGTTGGGAATATCCGTCATAATGATGACGTCTCCCTTTTCCAGCTCCTCTTTCAGTCTTTTTTCTACCTTTGCTGTCAAATCGTCCGGTCCTTCGCCCGGCTCAAACGTGATAAAATCCAGATCCGGCTGATCTCCAATCAGCATTGTCGTACTTTCTACCATTCCCTTTGCCATTCCGCCATGGGAAACCAAGATTACTGTCACCATCACAAATGTCTCCTTATATATTCCTGCATATTTTTGCATAATTTTGAATTCTGATACATATCTGCAGCCATAGACATCTGCAGCTTCAGGGTACAGAGCTCGTTGCCGTCCTGATAGGTTAAAAGCACCTTGTCATAGACGTCGCCCATCCTGCCCGTTTCTCCCATCGCCATTTCCCGGCCCGTTTCCATTTCCACGATTTTCACGTCTTTTATCAGCGGATAGGGAATCATGACGGAACAGAAGGTTTCTTCTTTTCCGTCGTTCGCCCGGATTACAATAGCTTTTTCCAATACCCGGACATGAACAATCGCCTGCTCCGGGTTATGCGGATCTCCGTCGAGATAAATCATCTCATACTGCCATCCCAGCACCTGATCGCTCTTTTTTCTGCCGCGTATCATCTGAAATGGATGAAATTTTGCTTTTTCCATAACAGTTCTCCTCAGGCCTTTTTCCAGTTCAGCTTTTCGCACAGGAAGGCTTCCACGATATCAAGAACCTGCGGCGTCCAGAAGGGAGAACCTCCGTGGGCAGCGTTATGCATCCGGTACATGGTTGCGTCTTTTCCGGCCTCGCGCATCCTTCGATAGAGAATGACGCTCTGTTCGAAGCTGCAGCTCTTATCCTTATCCCCGTGCAGAATCAATACGGCCGGCGTCTCGCCTTCAAGATAAGATACCGGACTCGCTTTTTTCGCCAGATCAAGATGTTCCTTTACCGGCACGCCCAGAAGCTCATCCAAATGTTCGGTGGATGTGGAATGATAATCAATCATAGCCGGAAGATAAGCAGGACCGTAATAGTCCACTACTGCGCCAATCCGCAGGCTACGCTCCCGATATTCCGGCATCATAGCCATCAGAAGCGCCGTATGCGCGCCCGAGGAACTGCCCCAGGCTGCCAGCTTATCGGTATCCCAGCCAAGCTCCTCCGCATGCTCCCGCAGAAACTCAAGCGCCAGCCAGCCGTCGTCCGACTGAGTTGGGAAATGAAATCCCGGAGCAGGCCGGTATTCCACGCTTGCCACGATAAAACCGCGCCGCGCCATTTCCACCAGCTGCGGAATGCCCGGAACCACGCTCTGCTTCTGCCAGGCTGAACCGCGGATAAAGAGCACCAACGGACGCTTTTCACCGTCCCCGACCGTAGAAGGAAGCAAAAGCTGCAGTTTCAGAGATACGCCGTCGATATTGGCAAATTCCACATCCCGAATGTATTTTACAATCTTGACCTTTGAAAAATCTGCTTCCAGTTCCCGCATACCCTCCGCAGTCAGCGGGGAAGCCTCCATATCCGGCGCCGGAATGCTCCAGCGCTCATTTTCAGAACGAAGCTCCATCTCTATTCCTCCTCTATGCGCTCCATTTCCACCTGTTTCAGAATCAGGCCTTCTTCCATGGTGCATGCAATTTCAAAAAAGTATCGGACTCCCGCTTCTGCTTTCAAATTCAAGATCTGGCTTTTCATGGTGTCCAGTTTAATGTGAATCTTATGGAAGCCCGGCTCACACAAAATGTTGCACTGCTTCTCCATCTCAATTTTCGAAACAGGCGCCCCGTCCAAAATGATCTGAAAGCTCCGGATATGACCGCGGATTCCCTGCTGCCGGTAAAAGGACAGCATGGCCTCTCCATCGTGTGAAAGCTTCTCCTCGTCCACCGCGTCGAACCGTTCCCGGATGTCCGTCTTCGCATGTTGCTTGCCCGAACGGGAGCGCAAAAAGCTTTTTTCCAGTTTATTCCAAAAGCGCATATCCGTAACTTCCTTTCCCTTTGTACTGTCAGATCCCGATTTCAAAAATGGCTGTCGGAGTGCTTGCACCCTGACAGCCATCTCTCCGTCTCAACTAATCCGTCAAATTTGTTTCGTTCCGCTTACGCGCTGAAGATGCCAAGCAGACCGAATATGATTGCAAACACTACCATTGCCAGAATAATATGAATGGACTTCTTTCCGCTGCGCAGTGCCTTTACACATGCAAGAGTCAGCAGAAGGGGAAGAATCTTCGGGCAGATGGCGTCAAACAGAGCTGTCTGAATATTGAACTCTGTACCGCTGATGGTAAAATTCAGCGCGCACTGCAGATTGACGTAATTTACAATCAGACCACCCATAACGCAGCATCCTACGATACCGGCTGCATTCATGATCTTATCCAGGGTTCCTGCTGCCATCACATCAACGATGGCGTCTCCGCCCTTATTATAACCAAGTTTGAAGCATGCCCACATGCAGCCAACCATAATGGCGTACATTGCAACCGCGTAAATAATCGGTCCAAGAACCAGTCCGTTGTTGGTCAGGTCAATACACAGGGCCAGGACAATCGGAATAATAATACCCTGAATCAGGGAATCACCAATACCTGCCAGCGGTCCCATCAACGCAGATTTCAGGCCTACGATCTGGTCTGCGTCGCAGTCCGCTCCTGCTGCCACCTGCTCCTCCATGGCGATGGTTACGCCGTGGATAACCGTACCTACCTCAGGTTCGGTATTCAGGAAGGTCAGATGACGTGTCAGGGTCTCTTTCTGCTTCTCCACATCGTTCGGATACAGTTCCTTTACAACCGGAACCATGGAGTACATAAATCCAACGCCGTGCATGAACTCATAGTTGCCGCCTACGGCACAGGATAAAAACCAGTTTAAAATAGATTTCTTCTGTGTGCTTTTGGAAACCTTTACTACCTCAGCCATTTATGCCACCTCCGCTTTCGTACGATAGAAATACAGAACCGCGCCTACAAAACCAATCATCGCAATCGGGATCAGGCCTAGGCTTAAGTAAGCGGCTGCAATAAAGCCTACCAGAAGCCAGATGCGCGCCTCGTCCTTGAAGATGAAGGAAAGGTTGATTGCAATACCAACTGCAGGAAGCATACCGCCGATAAGAGATACAACGGTCAGAATCTTGCCGTTCAGTATGTCTGCCAGAGAGTATACCAGATCGGAACCGAAGTACGCGCAGAGCATACAGGGGATACCGTATCCGATAAAGGTAATAATCAGTGGAAGCAGCCAGGCCGGAATCCACAGAGAATTAATTTTGCCGTCATCAATAAATTTCTGAGCCAGATGTCCGCATGCAGCCAGAACTGTCATCAGCATCGTGTACAGCGCGATAGCTACCAGACCTACCGGAACTGCCAGAACCAGAGCCGCGTCCATATCAAGACCGGTGGCCAGAACAAAAGCGGTACTCAGAACGCCAGCCGCACAGGGGTCTGCCGGGGAAGCTCCGCCGGCTCCAATCCATCCCAGGTAAATCATGTTGATCTGCGCACCAATCATCGCGCCTTCCAGCGGTTTTCCGAATACCAGGCCTACCAGGAAGCCTGCAACCAGAGGTTTGCTGAATACGAAATAGCCTCGTGCGAAGGAATTGTTACCAATCCAGTAAATTACACCGCACAAAAATGCTTGAAATAGTGTCATAACTGTACCCTCCTTGTAACATTACATATCTTTTGCTTGCCTATCTCATTTTAACAATTTCGCCAGGTCAACCGGTGCATTGTCAATCGCCAGCTGGTAGACCATGGTTACTCCCTTGTCAATCAATGCCCGCATAGCGTCCTTTTCACTGTCGCTTGCGAACAGATCCCGGATTAACTTCTTCCGTTTTCCGTATTTGTTGCCACTGACTGCCGCGGAACCGCAGATGATTTTGTCATATACGACTCCCGCTTCATTCATGCGCAGAAAGCTCTGTGCGCATTTGGTCAGAAGCATCACTTTCTCATTTTCAGGGGAATCCTCTTTCAGATATTCAATCGCCTGATCCACGGTGAAAATCTGCAGTTCCGTTCCAGCCGGCTTCATTCCCATAAAGATCTTACAGGTAAACTTATCATTTACCAGATCATCATCTGCAAGAACGATTACATTCGCATGGGTCGCCTGCATCCATTTGGTACAGACTTGTCCATGCAGTAATCTCTCATCGATTCTTGCCAGGACAACGTTTCTCATGTTTTTCCTCCTTTCCTTATGCCTTTCCGGTAGATCCGCACAGGTCCATGTGATGTGCCGCTACAGCCTTTGCTCCTTCGCCCAGCTTCTCATACAGATCGTACGGTGCCCAGCTTCTGAAGTTCTCCGGAAGTGATTCCTTATAGTTCTTATAGCTGTCAATTGCTCCTGTGTACAGCTCATAAGCAACATTCAGTTTATTGATTCCCATGCTGCAGGCCTTCTTCAGGTTCTCATCACCTGTACCGGATCCGCCGTGCAGTACCAGGGGTACCGGAACGGTATCGCGAAGCTCCTCCAGCAGTTCAAACTGAAGCTTCGGGGTATCCTTATACGCGCCGTGCGCGGTTCCGATGGCTACAGCCAGCGCGTCTACGCCAGTCTCCTCAACGAATCTCTTCGCCTCATCCGGACGGGTAAATACGCTCTCATCGCCCATGGCCACATGTCCCAGCTCTGCCTCTACGCCCATACCGCATGCATGCGCGATTTTGGTCAGTTCCTTTACCTGTGCCATATTTTCTTCAAACGGAAGCTTGGAGCGGTCTACCATGATGTCTGTGAAGCCTGCGTGGATAGCCCAGATAGCATGCTCGTACTCTGCGCCATGGTCCAGGATAATGGATACCGGAACGCTGGCCTGTGCAGCCTGCTCACGCGCCCATTTTCCGAAACGCATGATGTCGTTCTTGCCGTACATGAACAGCATAATAACCGGGGAACGCTTCTCCTCTGCCGCCTGCAGGCACGCCATGAAGTTGATTTCATTACCGATTCCAAGTGCCGGAACGCAGTAGTTTTCCGCTTTTGCTTTTGTCAGAATGTCTTTGATATTTGCTAACATGTGATGTTTTCCTCCTTATTTTCTGTCGGTTCTTCGGTTGTCTTATTTATACTCGATGATGCAGCGGAAGGTATCCGGGCGAAGTGCTGTCTCAAACGCTTCCTTGCACTGCTCCGGAGTAAATACACCGCTGACCAGTCTGGACGGGTCGATGATACCCTTTCTCAGGCAGTTTACAGACTCGGTAAAGGAACGAACGCTCGGGCTCTTGGTTCCTGTAATCTTCACGCCCTTGCTGTGAACATATCCTACATCCAGCGGAACCTCCTTGCCGGCATGTACGGAGCTGTACATCACTACAGTTCCTCCGGGAGCTGTCATCTTGATGGCCTGCTCTGCAACAGCTGCCACAGCTGTGGTATTAAATACTGCTTCGGCACCCATACCGTCAGTGTGATCCTTTACAAACTGAACCGCATCCTCTTCCATCGGATTGAAGGTCAGATCACAGCCAAGCTCCTCGGCAAGCTTTCTTCTCTCCGGGTCAATCTCGCTCATGATTACGTAAGCGCCTCTTGCCTTTGCGCACATCACATGGAGCTGTCCCATGATACCGCCGCCGATAACGACCACATTATCGCCAAGGTTGATGGTGGTCTGGTTGACGCTCTGGATAACGCAGCCCAGCGGCTCTGCGAACACAGCCTTTTCTGTGGGCATATCATCCGGCATGAAGTATACCTGATCCAGATTCAGTTTAATATACTCGCCAAGTCCTGCTGTTCCGGGAATCTCATAACCATCATCGATATCATCTGCCATCTTGCAGAGATTTTCCATGCCGTGACGGCAGAAATAACATTTTCCGCAGGGCTTTTTAATCAGGTTTGCCACGATTTTCTTTCCAATCGGATATGCCTTCGGATCAACGTTTTCGCCAATCTCCGCAATCTCACCTGCTACCTCATGTCCGCCTACAAACGGGGGTGTAATATACTTAATAACTCCGGAGTACATACGCTCCTCCCAGGTACAGAGCGCGCAGCCATTCACCTTCATCATAACCTGGTTCTTACCGAGCACAGGTTTCTTCACTTCACGAACTTCAACCTCGCGCTCGCCTGTAATCGCTACTACTTTCATTTCTTTATCTCCTTTCTGATGCTTGTGCACATTTTTCACACATTCCGATAAACCTTCAAGCCCTTCCATTGCTGTCTCTGACTTTATCTAGACTATAGCATGTTCCCTTCCGTCATAAAATACCAAACCACTTCCGTATCGATGCAGAAGTATTGTACGTATTGACTATTTTATACATATCTATCTTTCTAGTTTTGTATATTTTGACGGATTTCTCTTGTAAGCGCAGGAAAACCATATTATAATAAGCCTGATTCAGATAAAGGAGGTTTTTAGACATGAATTTACAGCTGACAGATAAAATCGCGATTATTACAGGCGGCACCAGGGGAATCGGAGCCGGAATTGCCCGGGTTCTTGCCTCTGAAGGCGTCCATCTGGCGCTGGCTTACCGTTCCGATACCGAAAGGGCGCTCCAGTTTACACGGGAGCTCACCGCACAATACGGTATACAGGCCTATGCCATACAGGCCGACGTCACCATTCCGAAAGAAGTTGACACTTTTTACCAGAAGGTACTCACACTCTTTCCCACTGTCCACATCCTGATCAACAACGCTGCCGGCGGCACGCCGGAAAACATACCAATGGAAGATCTTACCTTTGACCAGTGGCAGGCCTGCATGAACGGCTGCCTGTCCCACGTTTTTACCATGTCCCAGGCCTTTATACGGGAGTGCAAAAAGTCCGCCCATGGCGGACATATCGTCAATGTTTCCGCAAAAGCAGCCTTCCACAGCGCCAGTCACAATAAAATACCATACGCCACGGCCAAGGGCGCTATCGCAACCCTGACCCAGCGTATGGCAAATGATCTGATCGAAGACGACATTTTTGTAAACGCCATTGTCCCCGGTTATGTTCTCAGTAATTATTACCGGGATCCGGAATCGCCCCAGTGCAAAGCCAAAGAAAAGG
Organism: Laedolimicola sp.; assembly: GCF_051972735.1. NCBI lineage: Bacteria > Bacillati > Bacillota > Clostridia > Lachnospirales > Lachnospiraceae > Laedolimicola > Laedolimicola sp. The sequence continues at coordinate 28,352 of NZ_JBOKYU010000010.1, forward strand.
ATCTGCGCATCGGCTGGGCCACACCGGAAGATATGGGAAACATCACCGCTTTCCTCTGTTCGCCTCTGTCCCGGCAGATCATTGGCGCTGTCATCGACTGTTCCGGCGGCACCATGCTGTAATATTTACAGGAAGAGCTGTTTCAAATCCTCCGTCGAGTAACATCTCTCCATCATTTCTCTGCCTTTGGAGCTGCAGAGAATCTGATAAGATTCTGCCAGCTGCTCCAGCAGCCCGTCGTAGGTACGGGCATAGCTGACCAGGTGCCAGACTTCCGTCTCATTTTCTCTGCGGTATACATAGGTTTTCTCATCTGCGTTAATACCGATAGCCACCTGCAGACAATGTCCCCAGGACAGACGTTTTCCCTGATAAGGCATTGTCCCGCGGAAAAAGTTATCCTTTACCTGCTCCACCGTATACAGTGCGAAATTTCCTTCTTCATACTGCCTTCTCAGCCGCTCCAACGAAAAATCCGTCTCCAGCCAGCTGGCTGCGATGGTATCCTGGATATTCCGGATATCCGTGTCCGACATGACGCAAGACACCTGGATACAGGGAATTCCCATATTCTTCAGCGGCACCGTGGAAATAATAAAATCGACAGGCTCCATAGACGCAAGCTTCTCCAGCTGAATCATGGATACCACGTCCAGGATACGATAAGTCGGAAAATACTGGCGCAGCTTGGTTTCCAGCAGCTGTGTCGCCCCAAATCCGCTGTTCGTGACCACCAGAATCTTCTTTTCCATGCGTTTGGCTTCCAGCATTGCCTGATAATAGATTGCAATGTAAGAGACTTCCTTGATGCTGATCTCCTTCCTGCCGTATTTCCGGCAGATACACCAGAGCGCCGCCTGACACAGTCCCAGCAGTTCTCCGTAATTGGCCTCCATATCCTCCAGAATCCGGCTTTGAATCCGGATATCGTACTTCACCCGGTTCAGAAGCGGACGTACATGGGCCAGCAGTCCCTCCATCAGCTGAGAATCCGGCTCTACTGTGATCCGCAAAGCCTTCAGCATATAGTGACTCAGCTCCTTTACCAGCACCGGCGCAAAATCCGTCTCCTCCAGACAGTTCTGCTCCGATTTTCTCGGATATTCCTGTTTTCCCGGCACAATATCAGAGGATACCAGATAGCGGTACAGATAAAAGCTCTCCTGCTCTGCCGCCTCCCAGTGTTTGCGGATTATTCCCAGGAGCTCCTTCGCGAAATTCAGCAGCACCGGTTGAATTTTCGGGAATTTATGCTCATCCCATTCGATAAAATGGCCTCTCCTGGTTCGGGACGCGCAGATCAGTATATGATCCCGCAGATAGCTGTAATAAGGCTCCGTAATCGTGTGGCTGCATTGCTGTTCCAAATACCGCATAACCTCGCCGGACAGTTCTACTTCTTCCTCTGTAAAAAAACCCGTATGAATAAAATGTGTTTCTTCTTCACCGGACTGCATATACTCGCCCGGCGTAATCTCCGTATTCTTGGACGGATTATTCTCCCGCACCCAGGCCGCAATCGCATGGCGAATTCCTTTTTCCGGCCCTTCCAGGCTTCTGCCCTTCCGGCTGGTTACCAGCGTCAGCCCGTAATCAGCCACCCAGCTCTCAATGGCCTTAAAATCATTGACAATACTGGCTCTGCTCACATAGAATTCATCTGAAAGCTTCTGTATCGACAGGCAGCTCTCATCCATCAAAAGCAGACGTTTAATAATCTCCATCCGCCTGAATTCCGCAGGCACAGGGCCTTCCTCATCTGCGTTGCTGCGCAGGCCGTTCAGCAGTTCCTGATTTCCCCTGGCTTTCGCCGGAAGCAAAATGCCGCTTCCCGTCTTGCGAATCAAGGTCACATGAAATGGATTCAGATATTCCTGAATCGCCTTGATATCCTGTAAAACTGTTTTGTCCGATACCTGGAGTTTTTCCGCCAGATACTTGGCGGAGCGAAATTTCTGCTCATTTAATAAGAGTTCCAAACATTTTTTCTGTCTCGTATTTAAGTTCGCCATGGGTCTCTTCTCTTTTCTGTAGCATCGCTTCAGAGCAGTTCCTTTTGTCAGGAACTGCTCTTTCCTGTTTGTTTCTAACATTTTCTATAACATTGCACGTCTGATTATACAAGAAATCTTCTTCTCTGTAAAGCCACCTCTACTCCATCTGTGCCGCCGGGGTAATTACAATGTTCTCTCCGGAGATCCCGGTTTTCCGCTTTACAATATCCTCAATCTGGGCCCTGCCCGCGTCGTCCACATTTTCCATATTAACCACCACATCGGCCTGGCCGTCGGTAATACTGACCACCACGTCCTCGAAGCCCTTGGCTGCCAGCAGGATTTCCGCCGCTGCTTCCTTCTCGGCGATATCCGTCAGCTCCACCATGCTGTCCACTGCCTCCTGCTTCTGGGCTTCGGAGATATTGGTATTGTTGATAACCTCCAGAAGGGTTTCCTTGTTTTTGGAGCGCAGCTGCTCCCGGCTAAGCTTCGCCTCCGCCGCGAAGCCGGTTCCCGCCGAAGAACTGGCCAGCACCGCCTCACCGGGTTCTTCTCCCTCCTCCACTTCCGCCGTCTCTTCCCCGTCGGAATCCAGGCTTTGGATATCGCCATCTGCGAACTGCAGCTCCTCCAGTCCGGTCTGGGCATAGAGATCCTCCGCGGAAATGTCGTCCGCGGCGGACGCTTCATCCGCGGCAGATGCGTCGCCTCCGGTCTGCAACTTCGCGCCACTGAGCTTGCTGCCGGAATAATTTAAATACCCGGCCACCGCAATCATAATGGCAAGCGCGGTGATGATCATCTGGTTCTTTTTAAATATGTTTTTCACTTTGCACCCTCCAACTTCATTATTTTTACTTTATGCGCCTCGATGGGAAATAATGCCTGCACAGCCTCCAGAAGCTCCTGCTTCACCACGGCACTGTCGCCGCCCTCCGCCAACACCAACACTCCTTCGATATTCGGCTCCAGCTCCTTCACCACATAGGGGCTTTTGCCGCCGCTGCCGTCCTCAAAATATACCGTCTCTTCGCCCCAGTCCTGCTCGTCGGTGGTGCGGCTTCCGCCACTGCTGTCCGTTTCTTCCACACTTTTCCGGGATTCCGGCGTATCCTTCTCCACGATCCGTTCTCCCCGGGATTCCAGAGTCACCATGACCTCCACCCGACCTGCGCCTGCCACCTGGCTTAGGATGGCAGACAGACGCTTTTCCAGCTGTTCTTCATAGGTTAATGTGGCAGTATCTGTCCCTGCTGCCCCCTGGGTCCCGGAAATGTCCGCGTCTTTTTTGTCTGCCCCCATAGTCCCCGTCGTAGTCGGAAGTGCAATTACCACCAGCAGAACACCAAAAAGCAGGAGTACCACCAGCCGCTCCTTTTTCGGCTTCTTCAGCTTACTCATCCAGTACAATTTCCACTTTGATGTCTGAGCTTCCACCTTGCTCCTCCTCTCCGTCCGCCGGATTTTCTGTGCCGTCCCCGGTCAGCTCCTGCTTCCGCTTTTCTATCTCCCGCGCATAGTCCACTTCCAGTTCCGCCTGCCGCCGCGTGAAATCCTGAAGCTCCTCGTCATAGGTCTGCTCTGCGTAAATGCTGTCCAGCGTACCAGACAGGCCTGCCACGGATAACAGAGGCGACAGCACCACCAGCATCAGCACAATCCCCATGAAAAAACGGACATATTTCTTCTGGCCTTCCTCCGGCAGAAGATGGAGAATTACGGTCATCAGGATAGCATAAAACGCGATGTCACGAATCCAGCCATATAGAAACTCTTTCATCCCTGCCTCCTACCCACGCACCGACACGGTCACCACCACAATGGTCATCACAAAGAGCACGGTCACCGTAAAAACCGCCTGAAATAAAAGTCTTACGCCCTCTCCAGCCCCGGACACACAGCCCGAAAAGCGCTTATCGCAAACCGGCTGAATCAGGGCGGCGGTTCCCTTTAAAAGCAGGGTCAGCACGCCAAGCTGCACCAGCGGTCCCAGGCAAAGCAGGGCCAGCACCAGCACCGCAGACGCCCCCACGCCATTTTTCAGAAGCACCGCAGAGCCCAACAGCACATCTGCCACGCCGCCTGCCGCGTTACCGACGCCGGGCAGCATCCGGGCGGCCCTCGTAAAAGCCGTATTTTTCAGGGAATCAATGGCCGGGGTAATCATCCCCTGAATCGTGTTGAACCCCACCACCGCCGTCAGCAGAATTTTCAGCGCCCAGCCCACCGCTTTTCCCGTAAGCTCAGTCATCTGGGACAGGTATTCCTCCTTTGTCAGATGATTGATGAAAACCAGAAGCATATACAGGTTCAATACCGGCAGCAGCGCCTCGCCAATCAGCCAGTCCAGCGCGTAGATAAGGCCCAACAGGAACTGGTAAAACACCAGCGCTGTAGCACCGCCCGCCGACAGGGTCACCGCCAGGCACCAGGCCGGAATCAGGGCCTTCATAAACTCCTGCACCGAAGCGAATACCTGTCCAGCCAGCTTTGCCGCCCCGGAAAATACCTGCAGCAGCAAAAGGAACAGCAGCAGATAGGTCATTTCAAAACTGATTTCCCCGATCTGATCATTTTTAAATACGTCAGTAAAATTCTTAAGGAGCGCCGCCGCAATCCCCAGTACCAGAATCGACACAAATATCTGTTTATCCTGGGTGAAGCTCCGTCCCGCTTCCGTAAGCGCCGTCCGAAAAAAGCTCTCCAGCGTAAAGGGCTGCTCCCCGGACAGCAGGGAAAGCACCGTATCCCGAAAGGAAAAGCTCTGGTTCAGGATCTCGTCCATGGCCCTCTGAATCTCCGAAAAATCCAGTTGTTCCAGTGTAAACGTGTCCATACTCACCCTCCCAGGAAGCTCTGTATCGTCTGAAGCAGCGCGCTCACAATAGGCATGCTGACCGCCAGAATGGACAGCTTCGCGAAAACGCCGATCTGCCCGGCCACTGCAGCGCAGCCTGCGTCCCGACAGATATCGGCGGCAAATTCTGAGATGTAGGTGATGCCGATGATTTTCAGCAATACCTGAATGTAGGCGCTCTGGATGGAAATGGCACTCTGAATCAGACGGATATTTTCTATCACCAGACTTAAGCGCTCTGCCACAGGAAAAAGCAGCAAAATACCCGTTCCGGCGCTGACACAGACGGCATATTCCGGTTTTGTCTGTTTCAGAAACAGAGCCAGAAAAACGCCGGTAATTCCAATCATGACTGCCTGGATCATCTCATTTCCCCCTCTCCTGAAATGAAGCTAGAGTGCAAACAGCTGCTTCATAGTATCAAACAGTTCAAAGATGTAGGGCAGAATCCAGAACAGCACCAGTACCAGTCCCGCCAGACTGGTGAGAAAGGCCTGCTCCTCCCGTCCGCTGTGCTTCAAGACCTGACAGATCACTGACACCAGAATTCCCACTGCCGCGATTTTAAAAATGAGATTCACACTCATAATTCCTCCCTCTGTGAAATCAAAGCAAAAGTATCACCAGGAATACACCGCCTGCGATCCCCAGGCTCTGATAAAGCTTCTGCCTGCTACCCATATGCTCCTGCGCCTCAGCGATACTGTTCTCCAGCTGTTCCAGATAAAGCCGGATGGCTGCGAGCTGCATTTCCGCGTCCAGATACCCCAGCACCTCGCCCAGACTCTCCAGCTGCTCCAGGTCAGCCCGCACCAGATGCAGTCCCTTCAGATGCTTTGCCTCTTCCATTTTCCAGACCTCTCCCAGCGTCCGTCCATCCGCTTTTTTCAGCTCGTCCGCAGTTTCGGACAAAAAAGTACCGAAGGGCACTGGCAGCCGCACAGACACATGACAGAATGCCTCCGGAAGAGGCAGGCGGGCGTAGCGTATCTCACCCTGAAGCATGTAGACCAGCTGCTTCAGGATACGGAGCTCCCGTACGCGCCGTTTTAAATCACCGCTGAAGCTTGCCCCAATGCCTGCCGCCGAACATAAAATCAGGCAGGCGCCTGTGATTTTGAGCATAGGATCTTCCCCTTTCCGTCCAGGATGGCTCGCACGGTTCCCGGTCCATGCCGCGCATCCAGCACCACGAAGCGTTCGAAAATTCCCGTCTGCAAAAGTCCCGAAACCAGGGGCTTTTGACGAATCTCCTCCAGGCTGCTTCCGTGTACGGTGGCCAGGATGCGACAGCCGCAGGAAATGGCGTTTTCCATAGCTTCCATATCTGCATTTCCACCTATCTCATCCACGGCGATGAGCTCCGGGGACATGGAACGCACCAGCATCATCATGCCCTCGGCTTTGGGACAGCCGTCCAGAATGTCAGTTCGCACTCCCACATCCAGGCCCGGAACGCCTAAGTGACTTCCGCCAATTTCGCTTCGCTCATCCACTACGCCTACCCGCATTCCCCGAAAACCGGTACGGCCATTGGAGATCTGACGGATTAGATCCCGCAGCAATGTGGTCTTACCGCAGCGGGGCGGGGAGATCAGAAGCGTATGGCAGAGGCCTTCCGAGCTGTAGAGCCAGGGCAGGACGGCGTCGGCGCAGCCTTTGACCTCATGGGCGACTCGAATGTTCAGACTGGTGATATAGCGAAGGGTTTTAACCTGGCCGTTTTCCGTCACTGCTTTTCCTGTGACGCCGATGCGGTGACCGCCGGGCAGGGTAAGATACCCCTGACGGATTTCATCCTCATAAGCATAGAGGGAATAGGCTCCGGCAAATTCCAGGGTTTCGCGGAGCTCCTGTGCAGTGACCTGGTGAGCGGATTTTGGGCTTCCCGTTTCATAGCCATCCTCGGTCAGGAAGGTTTCCCGTCCCCGATACCAGAGAGTCAAGGGGCGCGCCTGAGACAGGCGGATTTCCTGCAGCTCCTTCCAGTCTAAATTGACTTTTTTCAGAAGCTGGCGGAGCGGCAGGGACAGGATAGCGGAAATTGCTTCCTGTGGGGGCGGCGATACCTGATATGGTTCTGTTTTTGGTTGTGAATTAGTTGGCTGCATGTCCTCTCACCTCTTAAGACAATATATGTGAGGGCAGGCCAAAAAAAGAACCGGCAGTTTGCTTTCGCTCCTGCCGGTTCTCTGATATACATCTGTGTAATTTTTATTTCATCTGCTCGGCTGCTACCTCGGCTGCCTTGGCGATGGCTGCGTCGATGCCATCCGCATTCTTGCCGCCGGCCTGTGCCATGCCGGGACGTCCGCCGCCGCCACCTCCTACGAGGCCTGCAATGGCTTTAATCAGGTTGCCTGCGTGAGCGCCCTTCTTCTGAGCTCCGTCAGTGGCGGTGGCCATGAGACTTACCTTGCCATCAACGGCGCTGGCCAATACGACCACGCCTTCACCCAGCTTTTCCTTCAGCTGATCGCCCAGATCCCGGAGACCGTTCATATCTACGCCCTCCAGCTTGGCTGCCAGTACCTTGACGCCGTTTATGTCTCTCACCTGATCCATCACGTCGCCCAGGGCGTCCTTCGCCGCCTTGCTCTTCAGAGCCTCGTTCTCGCTGTGCAGCTCTTTGATCTCTGCCAACAGATGCTCAATCTTCTCAGTTAAGTTTACCGGAGTAGTCTTGGCTGTCTTAGCTGCCTCCTGAAGCTGCTCCTCCACATTCTTATAATAAGCAAATACGCCGTCGCCGGTCAGCGCCTCGATACGGCGCACGCCCGCAGCGATACCTGCCTCGGATACAATCTTGAATACCATGATCTGAGAGGTGTTCGCCACATGGGTACCGCCGCAAAGCTCCTTGGAGAAGTCGCCCATGGATACCACACGCACCTTCTCTTCGTACTTCTCGCCGAACAGAGCCATCGCTCCGGTCTTCTTCGCTTCCTCGATATCCATAACGTCCGTCACAACCGGAAGCGCCGCCTGGATTTCCTGATTTACCTGAGCCTCAACCTTCTCGATCTCCTCCGGCGTCATAGCCTCGAAATGAGAGAAGTCAAAGCGGAGACGATCCGGGGTTACCAGAGAGCCCTTCTGCTCTACATGGCTGCCGAGGACAGTCTTCAGGGCTTTCTGAAGCAGATGGGTAGCACTGTGGTTCTTACAGGTATCCGCGTGCTTCTTGGCTGCCACCTCCAGGGTTACCTGATCGGATACCTTGAACATACCCTTGGTCACACGTCCCACATGGCCAATCTTGCCGCCGCGGAGCTTGATGGTATCCTGTACCTCGAACTCGCCGTTCTCGGAACGGATCACGCCGGTATCCCCCTGCTGACCGCCCATGGTAGCGTAGAACGGGGTCTCCTTTACGAAAATGGTTCCGCTCTGGCCGTCGGTCAGCGCCTCTGTCAGCTCGCTGTCGGTGGTCAGTACGGTAATCTCGGACTCTGCGGTCAGGCTGTCATAGCCTACAAAGGCAGAAGTCACCTTCGGATCGATCTGATCGTACACGGTAGCGTCGGCTCCCATGTAGTTGGTCACCGCGCGGGCCTCTCTTGCCTTGACACGCTGCTCCTCCATGGCTGCCTGGAAGCCCTTCTCGTCTACGGACAGGCCCTTCTCCTCCAGGATCTCCTTGGTCAGGTCTACCGGGAAGCCATAGGTATCATACAGCTTGAAGGTATTCTCACCGGAAAGCACCTTCTCACCCTTTGCTTCCATCTCTGCTTCCATGTCTGCCAGAATGCTTAAGCCCTGGTCGATGGTCTTATTGAATTTTTCTTCCTCCTGGTCGAGAACCTTGAAAATGAACTCGCGCTTCTCGTCCAGCTCCGGATAACCGTCCTTGGATCCCTCGATGACAGTCTCGCTAAGCTTGGCCAGGAACTTACCCTCGATGCCAAGGAGACGTCCGTGGCGGGCTGCCCGGCGGATCAAACGGCGCAGTACATAGCCCCGTCCCTCATTGGTGGGCATAATACCGTCGGAAATCATAAAGGTAGCGGAACGGATATGGTCGGTAATCAGACGAATCGATACGTCCTTCTGTTCGTCCTTCTTGTATTCGGTGTGAGCCAGCTCGCAGACCTTGTCCCGGAGCGCTCTTACGGTATCCACGTCAAAGATGGAATCCACGTCCTGCACCACGCTTGCCAGACGCTCCAGACCCATACCGGTATCAATGTTCTTCTGCTTCAGCTCGGTATAGTTGTTGTGGCCGTCGTTGTCAAACTGGGTAAATACGTTGTTCCAGATCTCCATGTAGCGGTCGCAGTCGCAGCCTACGGTACATCCCGGCTTGCCGCAGCCATACTTCTCGCCTCTGTCATAATATACTTCGGAACAGGGACCGCAGGGGCCTGCGCCGTGCTCCCAGAAGTTATCCTCCTTGCCGAAGCGGAAGATCCGCTCTGCCGGAATCCCGATTTCCTTATTCCAGATGTTGAACGCCTCGTCGTCCTCCACGTAAACGGACGGATACAGACGATCCTTGTCCAGTCCCACCACCTCGGTCAGGAACTCCCAGGTCCAGTGAATCGCCTCGTCCTTGAAGTAATCGCCGAAGGAGAAATTGCCCAGCATCTCAAAGAAGGTGCCGTGACGGGCGGTCTTTCCTACATTTTCAATATCGCCTGTACGGATACATTTCTGACAGGTGGTCACTCTGCGACGGGGCGGAATCTCCGCGCCTGTGAAATACGGCTTCAGCGGAGCCATACCGGAGTTGATCAGCAGAAGACTGTTATCATTGTGAGGTACAAGAGAAAAACTCTTCATTGCCAGATGTCCCTTGCTCTCAAAAAATTCCAAGAACATTCTTCGAAGTTCATTTACGCCATACTGTTTCATTTGTTCCCTCCTAAGCCCGTTCTTATCAACGGGCTGTCTCTATTCCATAATCTTTTTTATTATAAATTCTGGAATAGGGTTTGTCAATTACCAGCGTTTCATTTCCCGGATCAGCTCTTCCTCGTAGTCGCCGAGGACCTCCTGCTGACGGCCGCCGTGGTAGAGATTGGTCTCTGCGCCGCGCTCACCGTTTTCCTCAAACTCCCAGATGTGATAGGGGACGCCGCGGTAGGAGAAGTCAACGCTGCCAAGCCCGTCCTCCTCCGTATATTCATATTCCCAGCCCTTTTCCTCCAGAAAGGCGCGGACGCGGGAAAGATACTGTCTTTCTTCCATATTAATCAGCCTTTACCTTGTGGTATACCTTCTTACCCTTGCGAAGCACCAACGCTCCGTCGGCGTCCATATCGCCCGTGGTAAATTTCTGGTACACATCTGTTACCTTTACATCATTAACCGTCACGCCGCCCTGCTGTACCAGACGTCTCGCCTCGGAACGGGTGGGAGCAAGCTTGGTCTCCACCAGAAGCGTCAGGATATCCTTACCCTCGTCCAGCTCGGCCTTCGCGTAGGTGGTGGTGGGCATATCGTCGGTCTTGCCGCCGTTGGCGAACAGGGCTCTTGCAGCCTCCTGTGCTTTCTTAGCTTCTTCCTCGCCGTGTACAATCTTGGTGATCTCGTATGCCAGAACCTCTTTTGCATGATTGATTTCCGCGCCCTCCAGAGCTCCCAGGCGACGAACCTCGTCCATCGGCAGGAAGGTCAGAAGTCCCAGACACTCCTCTACCTTCACGTCTTCGATATTTCTCCAGTACTGGTAAAACTCGTAGGGAGAGGTTTTCTCCGGATCAAGCCACACGGCGCCCTTCATGGTCTTGCCCATCTTGATGCCCTCGCTGGTGGTCAGAAGCTTGAAGGTCAGACCGTATGCCGGCTTATTCTCTTTTCTGCGGATCAGCTCTACGCCGCCGATGATATTGGACCACTGGTCATTGCCGCCCAGCTCCATCTGGCAGCCGTACATCTGGTTCAGCTTCAGGAAATCGTAGGACTGCATGATCATGTAGTTAAACTCAAAGAAGGTCAGTCCCTTCTCCATTCTCTGCTTGTAGCACTCCGCGTTCAGCATCCGGTTTACGGAGAAATGCGCTCCCACCTCACGCAGGAAATCCACATAATTCAGATCCAGCAGCCAGTCCGCGTTATTGGCCAGAATCGCGTTGTCGTTGTCAAAGTTGATGAAACGGGACAGCTGATTCTTGAAACATTCTGCATTGTGCTGGATGGTTTCCTTTGTCATGATCTTACGCATATCGGACTTACCGGAGGGATCGCCTACCATGGTAGTTCCGCCGCCTAAAAGGGCGATGGGACGATGTCCTGCCCGCTGCATGTGCATCATGGCCATGATGGTCAGGAAATGTCCTGCGGTCAGGCTGTCTGCAGTGGCGTCAAAGCCGATGTAAAAGGTTACTTTTTCCTTTCCGAGGAGCTCTCTTACCTCCTCCGGATGGGTACACTGCTCGATGAAGCCGCGCTCCATGAGTACGTCATAAATATTTTCTGCCATGTTCTCTTCCTCCTAATTAGAAATTCTCTCTGCTGTGCAAACCCTGGCTTTTTCAAAGCCAGGGTTCACGGGCTTCGTGCAAAAAACCCTCATCCTTTCTTAAAAGGACGAGGGTTACGCTCGTGTTACCACCTTTTTTTCATAAACAGCTCGCGCTGCTTACCTCTTCAAGTGCCAGCTATCGACACTCTAGCACGCTAACGGGTGCGGGATTCCGTCGCAGCCTACTTCCTGCCCCGGAAAACTGCTTCCGGAAATGGGTTCGGTACGAAGCTCGGGGATGTATTCAAAATCAGGAGATACGCGCGCCTCTCATCGCCCGGCTGCTTTCTGTCCGCTCCCTCCGACTTCTACTTGTTCCCGTCAAAGCCTTTTGGTTTATGTGTAAATCTGCGTTTATTATAGGCAGGGGAAACTGGTTTTGTCAAGCCCTTTTTCCGCTTTTTATCCAGCCCGGCAGATAATAGATCTGCCGTTTTCCCGTGGCCGTATTGGTTGTGATCTGCGCTTCGATTCCAAAGTACTCCCGGATATTTTCTTTTGTGAGCACCTCTTCCGGCGTACCGTAATCCACAATCTTCCCCTGATACATGAAAATAATCCGATCGCAGTACAGGGCCGCCAGATTCAGGTCATGAATAGATGAAAATACCGTCACGTCCTGCCCCTTTAAAATATCCATAATCTGATACTGATAGCTCACATCCAGATGGTTCGTGGGCTCATCCAGCACAATAAAGGCACTCTCCTGCATCAGCACCCGGGCCAGCAGCACACGCTGCTTCTCGCCGCCGGACAGGCTTAAGTAGGAACGGTGCTCGTAGCCGGACAGTCCCACTTCCTTCAGGCATTTTTCACAGAGCTTCTTGTCCTCCGCCGAATCCCCCTGCAGGAATTTTTTCTTGGCGTACCGGCCGAACATGACCATATCCCGCACCTCGAAATCAAACTCCACATGATTTTCCTGGGCCATGACTGCCATTTCCCCGGCCATTTTTTTGAAGGAAAAATCCAGCACATCCTTTTCATTCAGAAAAACGGTACCCCGGCCCGGCTTGTAGGTTCGGTAGATATTTTTGAGAAGCGTAGATTTGCCGCAGCCATTGGGACCAACCAGGCCCACAAACTCGCCGTCCTGCACTTCCAGGCAGATTTGTTCCAGAATGCTTTTTCCGTCTATCTGATAATCCAGATTTTTTACCTGTAAACTCATACTCTGCCTCCTCTACTTTTTTCCCATATTGCCCCGGCGAATCAGATACAGGAAGAAGGGCGCGCCGAAAAAGGCCGCCACCACGCCTATGGGCAATTCAGACGGAGCAATGATGGTGCGTGAAATCAGATCGGTAAGCATTGTGAAGAGTCCTCCTCCCAGAATCGCCATGGGGATCAGCCGTCTGTGTCCGGATCCCACAAAGCTTCGCATAATATGGGGTACAACCAGTCCCACAAATCCGATAACGCCGCTGACGGATACCACAACGCCGGTCAGGATCGTGGAAGCCGCAATAATAACCAGTTTCATTTTACGGGTATCCACACCCAGAGTTTCCGCCACGTCGTCGCCCAGAAGCAATACATCCAGCTCCTTCGCGAACAGGAAAATGACCACGATTACCACAACGCCAACCACCACCACATATCTCAGCTTGCTCCAGGTGGCTCCGCTTAAGGATCCTACCATCCAATAGAGCGCCATCTTCGTCTTATCCGATCCCGTATTGATTCCGTATACCATCAGATTGGTAAAGGCTGAAAACAGGGCGGAAGTCGCGATACCCGCCAGCACCAGCTGCGTCGAGGTAATCCGGCCATGAATGGAGGCGATACTTAAAGACAGACAGATGGAGACAGCCGCTCCCATGGTAGCGCCAAAGATAACGGAATATCCGCCCATAAAGCTGAACCAACCAAGCAGGATGGCACAGACTGCTCCGGCAGAAGCTCCGGAGGAGATACCCAGTACATAGGGATCTGCCAGGGGATTCTTGGTCAGCGCCTGCATCAGGACGCCGCACAGCGCCAGTCCCGCACCTACGATAAAGGCCATCAGCACGCGGGGAAACCGGATATTCCAGATGATATTTTCCGTCTTGCCCTCCCAGGCAATTCGAAAGATATCCTTCCCAGAGATTTTATTTACCAGAATTTTTCCAATATCGCCTGCTGAGACGTTCACTGCGCCGATGGTTACGGATATGGTCAATACCGCGGCAATCAGCAGCAATACCAGCAGCAGCGTCACAAGGAAGCGGCCTTTGCCCGATTTTACTGTTCCTTTCATAGATTCCTCCTTCGTGAACACAAATAGAATGAGCAAGAAAAACGGGGAGCTTTCACTCCCCTGTCTTTCCCCCTGTTAGAATTTATCCGGATACAGCTGCTCTGCAATGGTCTTAACCGCGTTGGCGCTTCCTGCGCTACCCTGCATATCGCTGCAGCATACGGAGTAGATTCTGCCTTCCTTTACGGCGCGCAGATCCTTGGTGAATTCATTGGTCTCCAGGAACTCCCGCTTCTCTGCTACATCGTCTCCGGTATACTCCAGAATCAGAATCACGTCCGGATCACGCTCTACTACTTCCTCCCAGGAGGGCTTTGCCCAGCCTGCTTCGATATCATCGAAGATGGAGATACCGCCGGCCTTCTTGATGATGTCGCCCGGCATGCCCTGGCAAGCGGTAAACGGTACATCCTCTCCGGAATCATAAGCAAATACTTTTACCGGATTCTCATAGGCCTCATCACCCAGAGCGTCCTGCACCTCCTGCAGGGTATCCTTCATAGCCTGTACCTTCTCAGCTGCCAGATCCTGCACCTTGAAGATCTCGCCCAGAGTTTCGTAGTCCTTATACAGATCCGCAAAGGTTGCGCTGTCTGTGCATACATACGGGAAATACATGGCGATACCATTCTCATCGCAGAAATCCTTGTTGAAATTCTTATCGGAAAATGTGGAATCCCAGCCCATCAGGAAATCGCAGCCGGTTGCCAGCAGCTCTTCCTTGGACAGATTTGTCAGGCCTTCGCCCGGGTTCATCAGCTGGGGAACCTGATCGCGGGCCGGATACTCGGAAGCCGTACTCCAGCAAAAGCCCTTGGTATAGCCTGCCATCTGATCCTGCAATCCCAGATCAAAGAAAAAATCTGCCATCTGGTCACCGGAAGCTACCACAGCGGAGGGCATTTTGGTGATGGTGTACTCTACGTTCTCACCCAGTCCGGAACGCTCCAGGTTCAGGGTAATGGTAACCGGCTCATAGGCGTCGTCTGCGTCTGCAGTCTCCTTTGTCTCGTCGGCGCTTTCGGCAGCCTCTGTGTTCTCCTCTGTTGTGGTGTCCGCTGCCTTGGAACCACAGCCTGCCAGCAGGCCTGCCGCGAGACAGGTACTTAAGAGTACGCTTACTACTTTCTTCTTCATGTTTCTTCTCCTTCGTTCTGTAAAATGATTCGTCCATAAAAAAAGCACCACCCAATCACTTCTGATCAGATGATGCACCCGTATTCGGCATCCGGACGCACTGCGCCCTCTATCTTTCGCAAATGTCATGGACCGTGACAGCAAAAGCAGAATAAGCAGGTCTTCTGACTTACGCCGGCCTTTTTTGTCTTCCTTCTTCCCGTCCCGTACCATTTCCTGTACCTTACGGACAGTGAAGGAAAACGGCCCTGAAACTTTGCGCTTACAGCGGCGGCACCGCACAGGATTTACACCTGTTTCCCTTTTCACCGGCCCAACATTTCTGTTAGTCGGCACTCACTCCGTTAAATATATAACATATTTTTTCTTTTCTTGTCAAGCATCAAATATTGTTAATCCATGCCAGTTTCTTCCACTTCTCCACAGTGCGATAATATTTTTTATGTAACAGGGGATTCCATAGGAATTTCCTGTTGCATAAAACAAAAAGCTCCTGGATAACCAGAAGCTTTTCAGCAGTCGATAGGGGAATCGAACCCCTGTTTTCGCCGTGAGAGGGCGACGTCTTAACCGCTTGACCAATCGACCATTTCCTTATTCTTTTGTGCCGCTCGCTTGCGACTTGTTTAGTATATAATAAGACAAGGGGAAATGCAAGTGTTTTTTTCAAAATTTTTAATTTCTTTATTTTTCACGTATTTTTTATATTTTTCTGATAATTTATACATCTTTTTTTCTTACTCCCTGACGCTTCCATCTTCCCCTATCGTAACGCCGCCGAAGCACAGCCCCTGCAGATTTCCATAGAAGGCTGCCCGCTCACTGCCATCCATCAGTCCCATCTGGTTGGCCGTACTGACACAGGGAATCACCCTTACCTCTATGCCGTCGTCTGTAATGGTCAGCTCTGCCATCATGGTTTCGTAGGTCCGGTTCGCGAAAATAAAATTGCCCAGGCTATAAAAAATCGGTTTTCCCTGATAATATTCAATCCCCTGCAGCACATGGGGGTGCGCGCCAATTACAGCGTCTGCCCCGGCGTCGATATACTGGCGGGCCAAGGACTTCTGATACTCCTCCGGCTCTGTGTTCCGCTCGATTCCCCAATGGACATAGACCACTACATAGTCGCACTGCTGCTTCGCCGCCTGTATCTCCCCCAGAAGCTTCGTCGGATCATAGGTGGTAAAGAGACCGGAATTGCTCTGAGACGCAGTCCAGGAATGCTCCGGAATCACACGGGTGGCTCCCAGAAAGCCAATGACCCGTCCGCCTGCCTCCATGGTTTTCAGAGCCTTTGCCTCCTCCAGGTTCTGCCCTGCTCCCACATGGAGAATGCCCGCTCCGTCCAGTGCCGTTAATGTCTCGGCAAGCGGCCCTCTGCCGAAATCCAGCATATGATTATTGGCCAGGGTCACGATATCTGCCCCCAGCTCCGGTAATACAGATGCATATTTGGGATCCACCCGGAAGGTATATTGCTTATCTTCCATTGCCTCACCGGTAGTTCCAAAAGGAAATTCCTGATTCAGCATGAAGATATCGGCGCCGCGGGTAATGGAAAGCAAATCTGATGTGGCCGCTGCAGAAATGCCATTTCGCTCGTATTTTTCCTGTAAAACATCAGTCAGAAACAGGTCGCCTGCAAACAATAAGGCAACATCCTCTTTCCGGTTCTCTCCATCCGAGGCTTCTGCACCTTCCGATTCCTCTGCCCAAGCTTCAGAGGCTTCTGATTTTCCGGACGGCGTCAACACATGTACGGTCGGTACTTCCACTGACAGCTTTCCTGTTTTCTCAGTGTCCGCATTTTCCAGGGAATCCATCCCTGCATCCGCCAAAGCCTCCGCGCTTTTCCCGGGCGCAGAAAAGCCTTCCGCCGCCCACAATGCGCCGCCTACAAGGAGCGCCATGAGAACTGCCAGAATACTTATCTGAATGTATTTTATCATTTCCCTGTAAAAAGATCTTTTCCGTCCCGCCATGGATTCCGTCCCTTCGCTGCCGCCGTCCATTTTATCTGATATCTATTTTACCCGTTTCCAAAGAAAAAGGCAACAGCCCTCCGGGAGGAAGGACTGCTGCCAATTCTTAATATTTCCTGATCTCTATGCTTGTTTCTTTTTCTCCAGCGGAGTACTGTATCCGATATAATGGTTCTGATACAGAATCTGGAAAAACTTCGTAAGGCGCGGAAGAAGCGGCTCCGCCTCCTCGCCGTAGCATTCCTTTACCAGAAAGCTGATGTCGTAGATGGTCCGCTGGCCGTCCATCTGCTGCCATACAAAGCTGCCGTACTCGTCCAGACTGATATAGCTGACCTTCGGCCGCTTGAAAAACTTCTGTGCCAGCCAATTATAGAAGCCTTTGTTCTGTACTTCTATCTCCACCAGCTTCTTTTCATTCAACTTCCAGCTGTAGCCCGGCGCGCAGACCGGCACAAAATCCAGATAATTCTTTTTTTTCTTCATTTATTTCTTCTTTCTGCCAATGGTGACCTTGAACAGGGTCGCGGTCAGCAGGGCAAAGAAAATCAGACCGCCGATATTGCCGTTGAGCGGGGTTCTGGAAAGAATGGTATCGCCCATCGCGTCGCCCAGGGAACCATTTGCCATGGGGATGATCGCGAAGACTGCCAGCAGGATACCTACCAGGCCCTCGCCTGCGATCAGACCGGAGCAATACAGTACGCCGTTGTCGATCATATCTTTCTTTGCCTTCTCGTCCATGCCCTTCTTCTTTTCCAGGAACAGACGAACCAGACCGCCGATCATCATCGGAGTGCTCAGATGAATCGGCAGATACAGACCTACGGCGAAGGGAAGTACCGGGATACCCAGGACTTCCACTACGATACCGATAAACGCGCCTGCAAATACCAGGGTCCAGGGCAGGTTGCCGCCCATAACGCCCTCTACGATCATCTTCATCAGAGTCGCCTGGGGAGCCGGAAGCTCGGTGGAACCGTAGCCCCATGCTGCATTCAGCAGGTACAGGATCGCGCCGATGGCCACTGCGGATGCTACCACACCGATGAGCTCACCGATCTGCTGACGCCAGGGTGTAGCGCCTACGATGTAACCGGTCTTCAGGTCCTGAGAGGTATCTCCGGCAATCGCTGCTGTGATACAGATCACAGAACCGATAGCGATAGCTGCTGTCATACCAGCCTGGCCTACCTGACCGGTCGCCTTCAGGATCATAGCGGTTACCAGAAGCGTCGCGATGGTCATACCGGATACCGGGTTGTTGCTGCTTCCGATCAGACCTACCATACGGGAGGATACGGTTGCAAAGAAGAAACCGAAAATCACGATCAGAATTGCGCTGAACAGATTCACCGGAACAATCGGGATCAGCCAGATCAGCAGGGCCAGAGCTACTACGCCAAGGATGATAGCCTTCATCGGAAGGTCTTTGTCTGTACGCAGATCGCTTCCTGCATTGCCCTTGCCGTAGCCCTTCATGGCGTCGCGGAAGGTGCGAACGATCAGCGGCAGGGACTTGATCAGGCTGATGACTCCGCCCGCTGCTACGGCGCCTGCGCCGATGTATTTGATGTAGTTGCTCCAGATAGCGAAGGAACCGTCTGCCGCGTACAGCTCAGCGACGCTTACACTCGCCGGGAACAGGGTGACATTCTGACCGAACAGAACGATCAGCGGCATCAGCACGAACCAGCCCAGTACACCACCTGCGAACAGGTAGGAAGAAATCTTGGTTCCGCAGATATAGCCGACGCCAAGCAGAGCCGGAAGTACGTCGATACCGACGCCGGATCCCTTGTAAGCCGGAATCTCATAATGAACCTCGCTGGGAAACAGCTTCAGGCCGTCTGTGACGAACTTGTAAGCTGCTGCCAGACCCAGACCCTTGAATACGATACCGGCCTTCTCTCCGCCTTCCTCACCTGCCAGAAGTACCTCCGCGCAAGCCTGCCCTTCCGGATAGGGAAGTACGCCGTGTTCCTGCACAATCAGTGCTTTCCGCAGCGGAACCATGAACAGAACGCCCAGGCTGCCGCCGATAGCTGCGATGATGGCGATCTCTACCAGAGACGGAGCACTGGTGCCCCACTCGCTGGCCCACAGGAACAGAGCCGGCATGGTGAAGATAGCGCCTGCGGCTACGGACTCACCGGCGGAACCGATGGTCTGTACCATATTGTTCTCAAGAACAGAATCCTTTTTCAGGATGACACGGATGACACCCATGGAAATAACTGCCGCCGGAATAGACGCGGAAACAGTCATACCAACTCTCAGTCCCAGGTAAGCGTTTGCGCCGCCGAACAGAACAGCCAGCAGAATACCGAGAATGACAGAGGTCGCCGTAAACTCCGGAAGAGACTTCTCAGCCGGAATGTAAGGCTTAAAATTGTTATCACTCATAATTACTCTCCTTTTCTTCTCTTTCCGGTCTGTTTCTCCCGTCAGCACCGAAAAGGCAGTGATTTTGCTATTTTAGCATAACAGAGCAGCTTTTCGCAATCCCTTCTTCGCATTTTCTTAAGATTTCCACCATTTCCCGTAAGATATTCTACCTTCTTTTTCCATTTATGTAACAAATAAAAGCAGATGTCCGGTATTTCTGTATTTTTCTACCACACATCTGCTCTGTTATTTTATTTCCCTACTATTATAATAAGAAATCAGTCATTCAGTCCCTCGTCCTCTATCAGTCCGTCCCCGTCCGCCGCCGTGGTAGCCAGCTGATCGCAGCGCTCGTTCTGCGGATGACCGTCATGGCCTTTGACCCAGATAAATTCCACCTGATGGGGCTCCTTCGCCTTTAAAAGCCGCTTCCAGAGGTCCACGTTTTTCACTGGTCCGGAGCTGCCCTTCCAGTTCTTTTTCAGCCAGGAATCCACCCAGCGCTTATTGAAGGCGTCCGTCACATATTTGGAATCCGAATAGAGCTCCACCCGGCAGGGACGCGTCAGCGCTTCCAGACCTGTGATAACTGCCATCAGCTCCATCCGGTTATTGGTGGTTTTCTTATAGCCCTGGCTGTACTCCCTCTCATGGAGCTGCCCCTTACTGTCCGTATAATGCAGCACCACGCCGTAGCCGCCCGGTCCGCCCGGGTTGCCGCGGGCCGCGCCGTCGGTGTATATCTTTACAAGCATATTCTTACTCCTCTCCACTGTACGCTGCATTTTTCTCCACGTCTAACTGCGTACTGTCTGTAATTTGCCTTCCGCTCTCCTTAAATCAGGAAATATTTCAGCAGGAACAGCACAGCCAGTACATACATAACAATACTGATCTTCTTCTCCTTTGCCTTGCCTGTGGCTATATTCAGCACCACGTAAGAGATAACTCCCATGGAGATTCCCTCGGAAATGCTGTAGAAGAACGGCATAGCCGCGATACAGATAAAGGCCGGAATACCCTCGCCAAAATCGCTGAAATCAATCAGACCCACCTGATTTACCATGTAAAAGCCTACGACGATCAGGGCCGGAGCCGTCGCAAAGGACGGGATAGCCAGGAAAATCGGGGAAAGCAGCAGAGCCAGCGCGAAAAGTACCGCGGTGGTCATGGCCGTCAGGCCGGTTCTTCCGCCCTCGGATACGCCGGAGGCGCTCTCTACGAAGGTGGTGGTGGTAGAAGTTCCAAGAAGAGCTCCTACCGTGGTTCCCACTGCGTCTGCCATCAGCGCGCCCTTGATGTTCGGAAGCTTACCGTCCTTATCCAGCATGTCCGCCTTGGAAGCTACGCCAATCAGGGTTCCCAGGGTATCAAACATATCCACAAACAGGAACGCGAATACAATGACGATGAACTGGCTGAACGGAATCGCCGTAAAGTTCAGCTTGCAGAAAATCGGTGCCAGACTCGGAATGGAGATTCCGGCTGAAAAATCCGGAAGCAGGTTATAGAAGCCGATCTCCGGATTCGGAACATAAATGCCTGTGAGCTGGCAGATAATACCCAAAATCCAGGTGGCAAGAATGCCCCAGAGAATATTGCCCTTTACGTTCTTAATGACCAGAACAGAAGTGATCAGAACGCCTAAAATCGCCAGGAATACGGTGATTCCCACGTCATGCATGGTGCCTCCCTCTACGGCGTCCAGGGAGAAGAACTCTACCAGAGTCGCTCCGCCTACAACGATCTTGGCATTCTGCAGTCCGATAAACGCGATAAAGAAGCCGATACCTACGGATACGGCCTTTTTCAGGTTGGTCGGAATGGAGTTGAAAATCGCCTCACGGATATTGAACAGAGACAGCAGGATGAAAATCACACCCTCCACAAATACGGCTGCCAGAGCTGCCTGCCACGGATATCCCATACCGATGACTACCGTATACGCAAAATAAGCGTTCAGTCCCATACCGGGCGCCAGCGCAAACGGATAATTTGCAAACAGAGCCATGCACACGGTACCGATCACCGCTGCCAGAACCGTCGCAGTGAAAATCGCTCCCTGGTCCATTCCCGTCGCGCCAAGGACACTGGGATTCACTGCCAGGATATACGCCATGGTCATAAATGTGGTGATACCTGCCAGAATCTCCGTTTTCACTGTGGTATGATTCTCTTTCAGTTTAAACAACTTTTCTAACATTGTTTCCCTCCTAATATCTTGTAGTGTACAAAGAACACAGTTACAAGTGTAGCATAGATACATGTTCCGGTAAACTGTTTTTATCAGGAAGGTCCACTTTTCACGGCCAAAAGACCGGAATCTCCTCCCGGCAGATCCCGATCTTCCTGTTCCGGCATTCTCTCAGATAATGATACACACCAGCCCGCCGGTGCTTTCATTTACAATCTTCTGCATGGTATCCTGAAGCTTCACCTGGCTTTCATCCCCAATCTGATAAATCTTGCTGCGGATGCCGTCCTCTACCAGCTCCTCCACGGACTTGCCAAAGATATTTGTATTCCAGATTCCTTCCCCGCTCCCGGCGCTGTCCTTCAGATAGGTAATCAAATCCTGGGCCTGATCCTCATTTCCTACGATAGGCGCAATCTCGGTCTCAATGTTGGCCCGGATCAGGTGGATACTGGGAGCTACGGAACGAATTTTTACGCCGTACTTGCTCCCCTGGTGAATCAGCTCCGGCTCCTCCAGAGTGATTTCCGCCTTCTCCGGCAGCATGACGCCATAGCCCTTTTGCCGCACGGCCCGAAGCGCCGTCTCTGCCTTCTCGTACTCCCGTTTCATCCGGGACAACTCTTTCAAAAGGGCTATCAGCTCATATTCATCCGGAATCTCACTGCCGGTCAGCTCGCCCAGCAGCTCGTAATAATATTTCTCATCCACATCGAACTGCACCCGGGCGCTGCCGCTGTCCAGCCGCACCTCCTTAAGCACAGCCCGCTGAATATACGCGCTGTCCAGCTCCAGATTCTCCTGCTTCATATCCCGGATAGTCTGAAGGCGCTCTGCCATTTCCCGGATATGGGCAATCATATCCTGCCTGATTTTATGCTCCGGCGGCAGCATTTCCGTCCAACGGGGCGCGAAAAATTCCACGCGCACCAGCGGGAACGCGTAGAGAAGCTGGGTCAGAATCTTCGTCACATCCTCTTTTTTAAGCTGCGCGCAGTTCACCGGCAGCACCGCCACGCCGTATTTCTCCTGCAGGGCAGTCGCCTCCGTGGTCACGGGCTCGCTGTAGGGCTTTTCCGAATTCAGCAGAATCAGGAACGGCTTCCCCAGGTTCTTAAGCTCCGCCACGGTCCGCTCCTCCGCCTCTATGTAATTGGCCCGGGGAATGTCGCCAAAGGAACCGTCGCAGGTCACCACGATGCCCACCGTGGCATGCTCGGCAATCACCTTCCTGGTCCCTATCTCCGCGGCTTCTGAAAATGGAATCTCTTCTTCCATCCAGGGTGTCTTCACCATGCGCTCGGCCCCGTCCTCGATATGCCCCTCGCTTCCGGGCACCAGAAAGCCCACGCAGTCAATCATCCGAAGCTTCATTTCCACATCCTCGGAAATCCGCACGCTGGCCGCTTCCTTGGGAATAAATTTGGGCTCCGTGGTCATAATCGTCTTGCCCGCCGCCGACTGGGGCAGTTCATCCCGGGTTCTGGTCCGTTCATGCTCATCCGCTATCCCCGGCAGCACGCACAAATCCATAAAATGCTTGATAAAGGTGGATTTTCCGGTCCGCACCGGCCCCACCACCCCCAGATAAATCTCGCCTCCCGTCCGGGTCTGGATATCCTGATACAGATTATATTCGGAATTTTTGTCCATAAAAATACCCCTTCCATATATGCTGTTAAAATATATGCAAGGGGTATGCTTTCTATTCAGTTTCCTATTTCTGTTCCTCCTGCTCCAGAATCCGGAAGGTCATCATCACATAGAGAAGCGTGTCGTAATCATTCAAATCCAGCTTCACCAGCTCTTCAATCTTTTCCATCCGGTATAAAAAGGTACTTCGGTGGATAAACAGCTTCTTTGCGGTCTGTACTGCGTTCAGCTGACTCTCCACATAGGTCTTCAGGGTATGATAATAATCTGTGTGATGTGCCTCGTCGTAGGCCTGCAGCTTCAAAATCCGATCTGAGCAGACCAGACGCACCGGAAGCTCTGAGCTGCTTCGCTCCAGCACGTAGTCCAGGGCCACCTCGTCGAAACGGTAAATCCAGCGATAGGGCTTTCTCCTGCAGCCCACATCCAGAGCTGTCACCGCCTGCCGGTAATAGGCATCCAACTGCTCAAAGCCTGTAAATTCATTGCTGACCCCGGCCTTTAAAAAAGTATCCTTCAGAAAGCTCACCATTTTCTCCAGCACCTCCTCCGCTCCGCTCTCCATCAGCGTCAGGTTGACGAAAATGGCGATATTATTTTCATACTGGAAGGCGCAGCTTCCACATTTTCCCAGCATACTTTCCATGTGTTTGCAAATGAATCGGACGGTCATATTGGCCCAGTCCAGGGAATTGACCTTCAGGCTGACACAGAAATAGCGATGCGTCGCCAGCCAGCCGAATTCCGAAAACCATTTTTCAGCGCTCTTATTGTCACGACCCGGATTGGACAGTATATCGGATAGGATACGATCCAGCCGGTGCCCGATTTCCACCCGGGAATCAATTAAGCGGGCCAGGGCCGTCTGAATATAGGCAGACAGATATTCCAGAAGCGCGCCGTCATAGGACTTGAACCGACTTAAGCTTTCCACCATCATAATCTGATAAATAAACTGAGCATTTTCAAATAGATTCACGCGAAGAGTCCGGGCTCCGGTGATGTATTCCGGCAGGTAGTATGCCCCCCGCTTTTTCCGCTGGTTCAGGATGCGCTTGCCGTTCTGGTACTCATCGCTGGACTGAATGACAGAATCCAAATCCACCAGGCTGGACAACTCCTCCCGGGTATCAATGACGCTGGAATAGCCGATAACAAAATAGTCGGCGGAGCTTACGATAATGGGATTCAGGAAGATCCGGAAGCTCTCGTCCAGAAGTTCCTGAATATTGTCAGCCTGTCGTGTCAGCTCCTGAAGGCGCTTCTCCCACCGGTCGTAATAATCGAAAATCCGCTGAATTTCATTCAGAAGCGTAAAGGGCGACGTCTCATCAATAACCTGAAAAACCTGGCCGTCGTTCTCGGTATTTCTTGTATGTACCTTACCCATGCAGAACAGTACTGTCCGCTCCGGAACCACCAGCATCTCCGCCGCGCCCGGCTTCTGGGTATAAATATAGATTTTATCCGGCTGCATCTCGTCTCCGTCGTCGTAAAATAAGACCTGCTCCAGATGCAGTTCATCGGACAGGGCCTTTTTGTTCTGTAGTCCGAATTTGGATTTTAACTTATCTGCCAGGATAGCGGTGCTCAGTTTCATAATGAGAAATACCTCCTCTTTGGTATCGTCATACATAGTGTACGAAAACCTGCCCCAAAAGTCAACCTGCAGGACCTGCCACTGGCAACAAAAAACAGCCCTAAGCAGGATTTTGAGGGGACACCTCATTTTTTCCCGCCCGGGCCGTCTCTTAACCGGCTATGTAAGCCGCTTTTTCTTTACATATATTTTCTCTTAGCTGCCTCTACCACATGTCCAACCAGCACGGAAGTGGTTACGCTTCCAACGCCGCCCGGTACCGGAGTGATAGCGTCTACGATAGGCTCAACCTCTGCGTAAGCTACGTCGCCGCAAAGCTTGCCCTCTGCATTTACATTGATTCCCACATCAATAACCGTCTGGCCCGGAGCTACGTAATCCTTGGTTACAACGCCTGCGCGGCCTGCTGCCACGATCAGGATATCTGCCTCGCGCGCTACGCTGGGCATATCCACAGTCTTGGTGTGGCATACGGTTACGGTTGCGTTCTTCTTGATAAGCATCATAGCTGCCGGCTTTCCAACAACCAGGGAACGTCCGATTACTACTGCCTTCTTGCCTGTGCAGTCGATTCCGTAATGGTCCAGAATCTCCATACATGCCTGCGGTGTACAGGGCGGGAAGCCTACAGCCTTGCCTGTAAATACGCCGGACATGGAACCGTCGGTCATACAGTCTACGTCCTTAGCCGGGTCAAGGGCATTCTCAATCTCAGTCTGGTTCAGGTGCTTCGGAAGCGGACGGAACAGCAGAACGCCGTGAATGCTGTCGTCCTTATTTACCTTATCAACTGCTGCCAGAACCTGCTCCTGGGTAGCGTCTGCCGGAAGCAGAATCTTCTCACATGCTACGCCCAGAGTCTCGCAGCGCTTGGTTGCGCCTCTCTCATAGGAGATGTCGCTCTCGTTTTCACCTACACGGATGATTCCCAGTGTGGGGTTGATTCCCTTTTCCTTCAATGCTGCCACATCTGCTTTGATGCGCTCGTTCAGTGCTGCTGTTACTTCTTT
This sequence comes from Laedolimicola sp., assembly GCF_051972735.1. Classification (NCBI taxonomy): domain Bacteria; kingdom Bacillati; phylum Bacillota; class Clostridia; order Lachnospirales; family Lachnospiraceae; genus Laedolimicola; species Laedolimicola sp. The sequence goes on from NZ_JBOKYU010000010.1 coordinate 53,881, forward strand.
TCCTAATAACTGCTTTGCCATTTTTTTATTTCCTTCCTTTTATTTTATCTCAGTCTCGCTGTGACGCTTGCGAAAATATCATCCGCAATCTTGGTGTACTTTTCAAGCATAGCATCCGCCTTGGCGTTCAGCTCTGCCGCGTACTCCTTGTCCGCCATGGACTTGGTGTTGATAAATACATTCAGGGAAGCACCCTGAAGAGCCGCCTTGCAGAACGCAGCGCCTACGCCTGCATCACTGATAGCAAGAGCAGAACCCTTTGCCGCAAACTCTACGATAAGATCCAGCGCCTCACAGCACTTCTCCATGATCTCCATGGGTACAGAGCAGGCGTCCTTCAGCACGATCGCCATGACACGCGCCTTCTCAGCCTTCTCCTCCTCGGTCTCACGGGGCATGCCGTAAGCCTTGGCCAGGGGCTCGAAAACTTCTGCGTCTCTCTCAATCAGACGAAGGAAATCCTTCTGAAGAGCCGTCGCCTTCTCCTTCAGCGCGTACATCTCTTCCTCTACGTCTGCGTACTTCTTCTTACCTACGGTCAGGCTGCCTACCATGTTGCCCAGGGCAGTGCCCACTGCGCCTACCAGTGCGGATGCTCCGCCGCCGCCCGGAACGGGAGCCTTGGAAGCCAGTACTTCTACAAATTCATCACATCTGCTGGTTGAAAATCCCATATCGTTCTCCTTTATGTATCAAAATGATATTCCAATTATACCATACATTTCCCTATGCGCACAAGTGGGAAGGGCCTGATGGTCCTTCCCTTGTGTCTATTTATTTAGGTTTATAATGGGTAGCTATTCTATAGAAACGCTGTTCAAGCGTTTCCTGCGCCGGATTTTCTTAGAACAGTCCGCTGATCTTTCCGGTCTCGTCTACATCGATTCTCTCTGCAGCCGGTACCTTCGGCAGACCAGGCATGGTCATGATTTCGCCGGTCAGGGCTACGATGAAGCCTGCGCCCGCGGAAATCTTCAGGTTACGAACGGTTACCTCGAAGTCCTTCGGAGCGCCCAGCTTGGTCTGGTCGTCAGTCAGGCTGTACTGTGTCTTAGCTACACAGATCGGGCAGTTGCCAAAGCCCATAGCCTCGAGCTGCTTTGCCTGCTTCTGAGCGTTTGCGGTCAAGACAACTCTCTTGCCGCCGTAGATCTTGGTTACGATAGCGTTCAACTTATCCTCAATGCTGGTTCCCTCAAGCTCGTAGGAGTATGTAAACTGATCGTTGGGCTGCTCGCAGAGACGTACCACTTCTTCTGCAAGAGCTACGCCGCCTTCGCCGCCTTTTGCCCATACTTCGGACAGAACGACATTTACACCCAGCTCCTTGCACTTCTTCTCTACCAGGTCAAGCTCTGCCTTGGTATCGGTCGGGAATGCGTTGATAGCAACTACGCAGGGAAGCTTGTATACGTTGGTGATGTTGCTTACGTGCTTCAGCAGGTTCGGAAGACCAGCCTCCAGAGCCTCCAGGTTCTCATTGTTCAGGTCTGCCTTCGGAACGCCGCCGTTGTACTTCAGAGCACGTACAGTCGCTACGATAACAACTGCGTTCGGCTTCAGTCCTGCCATACGGCACTTGATATCCAGGAACTTCTCAGCACCCAGGTCAGCGCCGAAGCCTGCCTCTGTGATGGTGTAATCAGCCAGGTTCAGGCACATCTTGGTAGCGGTTACAGAGTTGCAGCCGTGAGCGATGTTCGCAAAGGGTCCGCCGTGTACGATAGCCGGTACATGCTCCAGAGTCTGTACCAGGTTCGGCTTCAGAGCGTCCTTCAGAAGAGCTGCCATAGCGCCCTGTGCGTTCAGATCGCCAGCGGTAACCGGCTTCTGCTCGGAAACCTTTCCGTATGTATATCCGATGATAATTCTTGCAAGTCTTTCCTTCAGGTCTGTGATGTCCTTAGCCAGACACAGAACAGCCATAATCTCGGATGCTACGGTGATATCGTAGCCGTCCTCTCTCGGCATACCGTTGGTCTTTCCGCCAAGTCCGTCTACTACGTTACGCAGCTGACGGTCATTCATATCTACGCATCTTCTCCAGGTAATCTTTCTTGGGTCGATGTTCAGAGCGTTGCCCTGGAAGATATGGTTATCAATCATCGCTGCCAGCAGGTTGTTGGCTGCGCCGATAGCGTGGAAGTCGCCGGTGAAGTGAAGGTTGATATCCTCCATCGGAACTACCTGTGCGTATCCGCCGCCTGCTGCTCCGCCCTTTACGCCGAATACCGGTCCCAGGGACGGCTCACGAAGGGCTACCATAACCTTTTTGCCAATCTTCTGCATACCGTCTGCCAGGCCTACGGATGTGGTAGTCTTTCCTTCTCCTGCCGGAGTCGGGTTGATAGCGGTCACCAGAACCAGCTTGCCGTTTTCAGCCGGTTTCTCCTTCAGCAGATTGTAGTCAATTTTTGCTTTGTACTTTCCGTACTGCTCCAGATATTTGTCGTCGATACCTGCCTTTGCCGCGATGTCAGTAATCGGCAGCATCTCTGTTTCCTGTGCGATTTCGATGTCAGTTTTGAATCCCATTGTAAAACTTCTCCTTTCATAGTTATCGGCCCTTCTGCGGCCGACGTCTGTGGTTTTTTTGTAGATAATTTAACAAGTGATTCATTCGTATCTCTTATCTACTATGTGTCCTATTATAGTGTTCTCTTTCAAAATCAGCAATCATACACTTTGTTGAATATTGATATTCTTTTCACGAACTTGCTTTTTTCTGCTTTTCCGCTATCTTTCGCACTTTTCGCAGAAACTTTACCTGTTCTTTTCCATTTCTTTTCTGTTTTTCTATGGGAAACGGCATTTTTCATCCGACATATTGTATAAAATCCATTTCGTAAAGTCTTACTTTATATATT
>NZ_JBOKYU010000011.1:0-37703 GCF_051972735.1 Laedolimicola sp.
CGGTTTTCGCGTTCCTGAACCGGATCGGCTACGATATCTGTGAAAGCACCGCGCCGGAGGAGAGCTTTGCCAATATCAACCGCCCGGAGGATTATCATCGGAGGATTGTGCAAAAAGTTAGTGATAAGTAACCGATATATTTTAGAAAACAGGACGATTGCACAAAAATGACAAAAAAATAACGGAGATAATTGTTGATTTTATACAAAAATGGCTGTATACTGTTAGTGTATTATCAGAACGGTTACAGCTGTTTTGTAGTTGGGTGAAACTAATGTAAGGAGGGTAAATATAGTATGCTTGATCAGTCCTATTACGCAAAAGCGGATGAGATCATGGATCAGTACGGCAGAAAGCCGGCTTCACTGATTCCGATTATGCAGGAGATTCAGGGAGCTTACCGTTATCTGCCCGGAGAGCTGCTGAGTTATGTGGCAGACAAGATCGGGGTGACGGAGGCCAAGGCTTTCAGCGTGGCGACGTTCTATGAGAACTTTTCCTTCGACGCAAAGGGAAAGTATGTTATCAAGGTATGTGACGGAACAGCCTGTCATGTGCGGAAATCCATGCCGGTACTGGAGGCCCTGTATGAGAAGCTGGGCTTAAGCAAGACCAAGAAGACCACGGACGATATGATGTTCACCGTAGAGACCGTGTCCTGCCTGGGTGCCTGCGGACTTGCTCCCACCATGATGGTAAATGAAGAAGTGTATCCCTGTATGACGCCGGAAAAGGCGGCAGCAGTGATTGACCAGTTAAGAGGAGGTGCCGGAATTGATCCAGAATAAAGAACAGTTACAGCAGCTTCACGAGGAAGCGGTGAAAGAGCTTAATTCCTACGACTGCCGGATTCTTGTCTGTTCCGGTACAGGCTGTATCGCCACCGGTTCCAATAAAATTTATGAGAAATTCCTGGAGATTACCAAGGATGCGCCGGGCGTGACCCTGGAGTTCGCTCCCCACGATGAGAAGGAACATCTGGGCGTGAAGAAGACCGGCTGTCAGGGCGTCTGCGAGCTGGGTCCCCTGGTCCGGATCCAGAAGGGGCAGGATGTGGTTCAGTATGTGAAGGTACAGCTGGATGACTGTGCCGAGATTTTTGAAAAGAGCGTTCTGGGCAATGAAGTGGTGGAACGTCTGCTGTACCAGAAGGGCGGCAAGGTCTGCAAAGGGCCGGACGACATTCCGTTCATCGCGAAGCAGACCCGTATCGTACTGAAGAACTGCGGTAAGTTCGATGCGGAATCCTTAAGAGAATACATAGCCAGCGGCGGTTTTGCGGCACTTCAGAAGGCCATGTTCGAGATGACGCCGGATCAGGTCATTGAGGAAGTGGATCAGTCCGGACTGCGTGGCCGTGGTGGCGGCGGCTTCCCGGCAGGTAAGAAGTGGATTCAGGTGGCCCGTCAGGCCGACCCGGTTCACTATGTGGTATGTAACGGCGACGAGGGCGACCCGGGAGCATTCATGGACGGATCCGTTATGGAGGGTGATCCCTACCGTCTGATCGAGGGTATGATGCTGGCAGCTTACGCGGTGCGTGCTGAGAACGGTTACATCTACGTGCGTGCCGAGTATCCGAACTCCGTAGCGAGACTGAAGCATGCCATTGCCGTACTGGAGGAAAATGGACTCTTAGGCGAGAATATTCTCGGCACCGGCTTCAATTTCCATATGCACATTAATAAGGGAGCGGGCGCTTTTGTATGCGGCGAGGGTTCAGCCCTGACAGCTTCCATCGAGGGAAGCCGCGGCATGCCCCGTGTAAAACCGCCCCGTACCGTAGAACAGGGCCTGTGGGCGAAGCCTACCGTTCTGAATAACGTAGAGACCTATGCGAACGTTCCGGAGATCGTGCTGAAGGGCCATGAGTGGTATCGCAGCATCGGTACAGAAGGAAGCCCGGGAACCAAGACCTTCTCCCTGACCGGCAGCATCGAGAATACCGGTCTTATCGAGGTGCCGATGGGAACAACCCTTCGTGAGATTATCTTTGATATCGGCGGCGGGCTGAAATCCGGCGCAGCCTTCAAGGCAGTTCAGATCGGCGGGCCTTCCGGCGGCTGTCTGACCGAGAAGCATCTGGATGTGCCTCTGGATTTCGATTCGGTGAAGAAATACGGCGCTATCGTGGGATCCGGCGGACTGGTTGTTATGGATGAGAATGCCTGTATGGTAGAGGTTGCCCGGTTCTTTATGGGCTTCACCCAGAGAGAGTCCTGCGGAAAATGCGGTCCCTGCCGTATCGGAACCAAGCGTATGCTGGAGCTGCTGGAAAAGATTGTAGATGGTAAGGGCGAGATGGAAGATCTGGAGAAGCTGGAAGACCTGGGACACTTCGTAAAAGACCGGTCTCTGTGCGGTCTGGGAAAGAGTGCGCCGCTTCCGGTCTTAAGTACCATTCAGAACTTCCGGGACGAGTATATCGAGCACATCGTAGACAAGAAGTGCGCGGCCCACGTATGTAAATCCATGCGTGTATACGAGATTGATCCTGACAAGTGTAAGGGTTGTACCAAGTGTGCCCGCAACTGTCCGGTGAACGCCATTACCGGCGAGCGGAAAGCGCCTCATGTCATTGATAATTCCAAGTGTATCAAGTGCGGAACCTGTCTGGAGAACTGTGCCTTTGATGCGGTCATTTTGAAATAGTATTACTGTGAACGTAGTGAACAGTAATAAAAGGAGGATGGATATGATTCATTTGACGATAGATGGAATCCCTGTAGAAGTGGAAAAGGGTACCACGATTCTGCAGGCCGCCAAGCAGATAGGCGTAAAGATTCCGACCCTTTGTTATCTGGAAAATGTACTGCCCGACGGTTCCTGCCGACTCTGCGTCGTGGAAGTAACCAACAATGGCAGAACAAAGTTTGATACCGCCTGTACCTTACGCTGCTCCGAGGGCGATGAAGTACAGACCATGTCTGAGAAGGTTGTAAAATACAGAAAAGAGACCCTGGATCTCTTACTGTCCGATCATCGGGTACACTGCTTTTCCTGCGAAGCCAACGGCGACTGCAAGCTGCAGGATTACTGCTTCGAGTACGGCGTAGAGAAGACCAGCTTCCCGGGCGAGATGAACAACGCACCCATTGATGACACGAATAAGTTCTTTACCTACGATCCGAGCCTGTGTATCTTATGCCACAGATGTGTAAATACCTGTAAGGAGATCGTGGGACGCGGAGCCATCGACACTATGAACCGTGGTTTCCAGTCCGTTATCGGCGCTCACTATAAGAATACCTGGAATGAGGGCATCTGCGAGTCCTGCGGTAACTGCGTACAGGCATGTCCGACAGGCGCTCTGACCATGAAGCGGAGAAAGAAATACCGTCCGTATCAGATCGACAAGAAGGTTCTGACAACCTGTCCCCACTGCGCGACCGGCTGCCAGTATTACGTACTGGTGAAGGACGGCAAGGTCGTAGATACCGAGGCTTATGACGGACCGTCCAATAAGGGACTGCTCTGTGTCAAGGGACGCAGCGGCTCCTTCGACTTCGCCCAGTCGCCTGAGCGTATCAAGTACCCGTTGATCAAGAACCATGAGACCGGCGAGTTCGAGCGCGCCACCTGGGATGAGGCTCTGGACCTGGTAGCTTCCAAGTTCATGGAGATCAAGAAGCAGTACGGCCCGGATTCCCTGGCTGGTTTTGCCTGCTCCAGATCCCCCAACGAGGACATTTATATGGTACAGAAGATGGTTCGTACCTGCTTCGGTACCAACAATACCGATAACTGTGCCCGCGTCTGCCACTCAGCGTCCGTAGCAGGTCTGTATATGACCCTGGGATCCGGCGCCATGACAAACCCCATCGAGGATATCACCAAGAATGCGGACGTCATCATGCTGGTAGGCTCCAACCCGGAGGAAGCCCATCCGGTAGTCGGCATGCAGATCCGTCAGGCAGTGAAGAGAGGCTGTAAGCTTATCGTCGTAGATCCCAGAGATATCGGACTGGCGAAGAAAGCAGACATCCATCTGAAGTTAAAGCCGGGTACCAACGTAGCCTTTGCGAACGGCATCATGCATGTGATCATTGAGGAAGGCCTGCAGGATGACAAATTTATCGCAGAGCGTACCGAGGGCTATGAGAAGATTAAAGAGATCGTAAAGGAATATACACCGGAGAAGGTGGCAGAAATCTGTCACATCGATCCGGATGATTTGAGAAAAGCAGCCATCATGTACGCGAAGGCTGACCGCGCGCCGATTATCTATTGTCTGGGCGTTACCGAGCATTCCACCGGTACCGAGGGCGTTATGTCCATGTCCAACATGGCTATGTTAGTCGGCAAGCTGGGTCGTCCGGGCTGCGGCGTGAACCCGCTCCGTGGACAGAACAACGTACAGGGAGCCTGTGACATGGGTGCTTCCCCCACAGATTTTCCGGGCTACCAGAAGGTTGCCGCGACCGGCGTGGTAGAGAAGTTTGAGAAGGCCTGGGGCGTTCCGCTGAACCACAATGTGGGAACCCACGCAACCGACGTATTCCCCAAGGCGATCACCAAGGAGATCCGCGGCCTGTATATTTACGGCGAGGATCCTGTGGTGACCGACCCGGATACCTCCCATATCATCAAAGCCCTGAAGAGTCTGGATTTCTTCGTATTGCAGGAGCTCTTTATGACAGAGACCGCCCAGTATGCAGACGTCATTCTGCCGGGCGTCAGCTACCTGGAGAAGGAAGGAACCTTCACCAATACGGAGCGCCGTGTACAGAGAGTCCGTAAGGCCATCACAGTACCGGGCGAGATGCGTCTGGATACAGATATTATCATCGACCTGATGAACCGTATGGGTTATCCGCAGCCTCACCTGACCTCCGCAGAGATTATGGACGAAATCGCTTCCGTGACACCCAGCTTCGGCGGCATCAGCCATGCCCGCCTGGACAGCGAAGAGGTGGGCGGCAAAGGCTTACAGTGGCCCTGCCCGACCAAGGATCACCCGGGCACCCCGATTATGCATGTGGGCAAGTTTTCGAGAGGCCTTGGCTGGTTCTACCCGGCTGAATATGTGCCTTCCGCAGAACTTCCGGATGAGGAATATCCGATTATCCTGATGACCGGACGTATCCTGTATCATTACACCACCCGTGCCATGACCGGCAAGACTCCGGAGCTCATGGAGATTGAAGGACATTCCTTCATCGAAATGAATATCGTGGACGCGGAAAAACTGGGTATCAGGAACGGCGACAAGGTGCGCGTATCCTCCAGACGAGGCAGCATCGAATCCACCGCCCGTGTGGGAACCAAGACCTCTCCGGGCGAGAGCTGGATGCCCTTCCACTTCCCGGATGGCAACGCAAACTGGCTGACCAACGCGGCTCTCGATAAGTACGCGAGAATCCCCGAGTACAAGGTCTGCGCGATTAAGATTGAGAAAGCATAAAGTGTTATAGAAATGCATCAGAGACGGGCCGGTCGGCGGAAGCTGCCCGGCCCGTTTTTGGTCAGGAAAATTGCGGAAGAAATAGATTTCCTGCTTTCAAATACGCCGCATTTATGCTATAGTTATATACAGCGCCGCAGTGCGCGATAATTTGCGCAGGCAGAGGAGAGAAAAAGTTATGCCGATTAAAGTACAGAGTGATTTGCCGGTTAGGGCAATTTTGGAGCAGGAAAATATTTTCGTTATGGATGAGACGCGGGCGCTCAATCAGAATATCCGTCCGCTGAAGATAGGCATCCTGAATCTGATGCCGCTTAAAGAGGACACAGAGCTTCAGATCCTGCGTTCTCTGTCCAATACACCGCTGCAGCTGGATATTACCTTTATCACAGTCAGCAGCCATGAATCCAAGAATACAGCCCAGAGCCACATTAACAAGTTCTATGAGCCATTCTGCGAGGTGAAAAAGCGCCGTTTCGACGGCTTGATTATCACCGGCGCGCCGGTGGAGCAAATGGAATTTGAAGAAGTAGATTACTGGAATGAGCTGGTCGAGATTATGGACTGGGCCGACGCCCATGTTACATCCACCTTCTTTATCTGCTGGGGAGCACAGGCAGCCATGTATCATTTCTATGGCCTGAAGAAGCGTCTGTTGCCCCGGAAGCTGTTCGGACTCTACCGCCACAAGGTGGAGAACCGTAAAGAGCCGTTGATCAGAGGCTTTGACGATGAGTTTTACGCGCCCCATTCCCGTCATACCACCGTGGACGCGGAAGAAATCCGTGCCTGCAGTGATCTGACTATTCTGGCCGAATCTGATGAGGCCGGCGTTTTCATCGCCATGGCGGAGGAAGGCCGCAAGATTTTTGTATTCGGTCATCCCGAGTACGACCGTCTGACCCTGGAGAAGGAATATGTCAGAGATAAGAATAAAGGTCTGGACATCCAGGTGCCGAAGAACTATTTCCCTGACGACAATAGCGACAACCGTCCTTTGCTCATGTGGAGAGCCCATGCGAATACACTGTATACAAACTGGATCAATTATTATGTATATCAGAATACGCCTTACGTGTGGGATGATGAGGAGTAGAAGGCACGGAAAATAAAATAAGAGACTATGAAAAGCGACAGCCGCGCAATCATCACTGCCAGATGATTGCGCGGCTGCCCTTTTATTTACTGGAAATCAGTTATAGGAAAATCATTTACTGTATCGGCTCAAAGTCTACAGCTCCGTGCTTGCACAGCGGGCAGATGAAATCCTCGGGGAGCTCGTCGCCCTCGTAGATGTAGCCGCAAATCTTGCAGACAAAGCCTTTCTTGCCTTCGGTCTGGGGCTTCGGCTTGACGTTCTGCTGATAGTAGTTGTAGGACATGGTCTCCCGGTCGCTGATGACGCGGGCTTCGGTCACGCTGCAGATGAACATGCCGTGGGTGCCCAGGTCCACATACTGCTCCACCTTCAGAGACATAAATGCGTTGATATACTGATCCAGAAATACGAGTCCATTTCCGGAACGGTTGATTTTCACGCCTGCAAATTTGTCCACGGTTCTTCCGGACTGGAAGCCAAACTGCTGGAAGATGGAGAATGGTGCGTCCACGGACAGACAGTTGACATTCAGAACGCCGGTCTGCTGAATCACATGGTGTGAATAGTTGGCTTTGTTGATATTGACAGCCACGCGGAAGGGATTGTCCGTCAGCTGGGTCACGGTATTGACGATGAGACCGTTATCCTTCTTGCCGTCGTTGGAGGTGACCACATAGAGGCCGTAGCCGATGCGGAAGAGGGCGGACATATCGTTCTTATTGGCCAGGGAGTTATCCTTGGCAATGTATTCCTTGCAGAGCTCGTCGGTCATGGCCTCGATCTGCTTGCGGTTTTCAGACTTGACCGCGGACCAGATATGGACGGAGTTCTTGAGCCAGTTGATTTTCTTGCATTTGCCCAGCATTTCCTTCATGATTTTGGCAGCCAGCGGCGCCCAGGTACCATTTTCGATGAGGCCTACGGTACGGTTCTGGAAATTGTGCTCCACCAGGCGGGTAATATAATCGTGCATGAACGGATAGATGCTGGCGTTATAGGTGGTGGTGGCCAGGATCAGCTTGGAGTAGCGGAATGCGTCGCTGAGGGCCCGGGACATGTCGTCTCTGGCCAGGTCATAGACGACCACCTTCGGACAGCCTTTGCTTCGCAGCTCATCAGCCAGGGCGGAGACAGCCGCTTTGGTATGTCCGTATACGGAGGTGTAAGCGATGACGATACCGTCTTCCTCCGGCGTGTAGGAGGACCAGGTATCATAGAGGCCGATGTAATGTCCCAGATTTTCATTCAGAACCGGGCCATGTAAGGGGCAGATGATTTCGATATCCAGGGTGGCTGCCACCTTCAGAAGGTTCTGCACCTGTACGCCGTATTTGCCGACGATGCCGATGAAGTATCTTCTTGCCTCATCGTCCCAGGGCTCGGTTACGTCCAGAGCGCCGAATTTGCCGAAGCCGTCGGCGGAGAAGAGTACCTTTTCCGTGCTGTCATAGGTTACCATAACCTCCGGCCAGTGCACCATGGGCGCGAACACGAAGGTCAGCTGATGATAGCCGAGGGACAGGGTGCCGCCGTTGCCCATCTCGATTTTCTGGCCCTCCAGGTCAAGGTCGAAAAAGTTGTCGATCATGTTGAAGGCCTTCGCGGTAGCGACTACAGTGGTATCGGGATATACCTTCAGAAAATTGGCGATATTGGCTGCGTGGTCCGGCTCCATGTGCTGGACGATCAGATAATCCGGCTTCCGGTTTTCCAGCACCTGCTGGATATTGTCGAGCCACTGATGGGTGAAATTGGCGTCCACGGTGTCCATCACCGCGATTTTCTCGTCCAGGATTACATAAGAATTATAGGACATGCCGTTTGGCACCTTGTACTGGCCTTCGAAAAGATCCACCTGGTGGTCGTTTACGCCTACATATTTGATGGTATCGGTCACTTTCATAGTTCGTTCCTCCTGTTTTCCGGTAGATGTGTTTCTGTTCTTTGCTTGTTAAAATAATAACAGAAACTGGAAAATAAATCTGTTGCAAAAGTCACATAAAGTGAATTTGGTAAGAAAAAATATGATATAATGTGTGGAAAGAAATATATCTGTAGGAGTGATGAACGACCAAGGCAATCCTGAAGGCTACGAGACACTCCCAGATGTCATACAAAGTGAAACAAATGTATCCAAAGGGCATAGATAGAAGGAGAGGACAGTATGTCACAAGTTACATTATTTACAGATATTTTACCCGAAGAGCAGGAAAGAATGCGCGTCTGTTTCCAGGCCAGGGAGGTAAGCTTCCATAACCACGAAATCATATTTGCATATTCCAACACCATGAATAAAATTGGCTTGATTCTTTCCGGCCGGGCCGTCCTGTATTACTGCGATGAAGAGGGAAATCAGTATATGATTGACGAACTGAAAAAGGACGCGGTGTTCGGCGAAGCCTTTCTGCTTCCTGCAGATTCCCGGAATTATTACGTGCAGGCTGAGGAAGAGACGCGGGTCATGTTCATCGACTACGCCCATGTGATCAAGCGCTGCGAGAACGCCTGCTGGCACCACAGCCAGCTGGTCAGCAACCTGCTCCAGATGATTGCCCTGCAGTCCCGACAGCAGGTGCAGCGGATCTACGTCCTCTCCAGAACCACTACCAGGAAGAAGCTTCTGGCCTATCTGGAAAGCCTTTCTGAGGAGCTGCACAGCCGGAAGATCCGGATTCCCATGTCCTATACGGAGCTGGCCCAGTATCTCAGCGTGGATCGAAGCGCCATGACGAGAGAAATGAAGAGCCTGGAGAATGAGGGAATACTGGAAAAAGATGGGAGGACGGTCTGTCTGAAATGGTAAAAAGAATGGGAACCATACCCAAAATGTAAAATTTGTGTTATAATATAGCATTAAATGACGTCTGGAGGGGGAAGGTAGAAAGTGTCCTTAAAAGTAAGGGAAATATTGGAGCTGGCTGAGACGAAGGGATGCTCACTGGCAGCCGGAAAGGGCGGGCTTGACCGTGTAGTCCGTTTTGTTGACTGTATGGAAATACCGGATATGAAAGCGTGGATGCGGCCGAATGTCTTCTATATTACAACCGGATATACCTATAGCAATTCAGAGGAAGAAATTATCCAGTTAATCCAAGATTTGTACGACGCCAAGGCGGCAGCCCTGGCGACAAAATATAAATACATCGGCTGTTCCCTGGATGCGGCTATAAAGGTGGCGGATGAATTGCAGTTTCCGCTGATTCTGTGGCCGGAGGATCTTCCTTTTATAGAGATGAATTATCTTGTAATGGAGGCGCTTATCAAGTCGCAGAATAATCTGATGGATTCCATGCAGTCCCAGATTAAACGATATAATCAGCGGGAAATGGATCAGCGGTTATTTGTGGATCTTCTGACCGGCAATATCGCCCACGACGAGGAAGAAAATTACAGGATCAAGGAACAGAGGTGGCCCGTGCCGCCTTATCAGATTATTTATATCGAGGTTGACCGGATCAAACAGAAGCTGCATGAGCTTCGGGAGGAGGAAGCCCAGGAGCGGATTGAAAAGATAGAAAATCTGATAAGGGAGGCCTTTACCGGGGAGCAGGTGGTTGTCCTGTCCAACAACGGCACCTTTCAATGTATCCTGAAGCGGACCAGGGACAAGGAGATCGGGGCGGATTATTTTGAAGCCATACAGAGTGAGATCTGTGAAAAAACAGGATACAGGGCGACCATAGGCGTGTCGAGGGCGGAGGATACTTATAAAAGATTCGGACAGGCCTATCAGGACGCAAGGGACGCGGTGGAAATCGCTGTATGTCAGAACCTGGAGTCCAGGGTGCTCTGTATCGAAGACGCCGGTTTCTGGAAAATTTTGAAAAAAATCAGCAAGCAGGATATGTGCCGGGAATTTGTGGAAGAAAAGCTGAACGCGTTTATTGAATACGATCAGGAGAATGAGAGAGAGCTTCTGGAGACGCTGGAGGCTCTGGTCAACAATCTGGGAGCCAGGAATGTGACGGCAAACGCGCTGCATTTACATCGGAATACGCTGATGTACCGGATTAAGAAGATTGAAAATCAGACAGGCTATGACTTGTCTGATCCCAACAGCATCCTGGAGCTTGCGTTTGCGCTCCGGATTATGAAATTTATGAAATAAAGGGCAGATGAAAAAACTCCGTCGAAATGTATAGATTATCATTTGCAAGTGAGAACCGTTGTGCATGGTGCATAAAAAACAGGGGTTTTATGGTGCGCAGGGAGCGTCGACATGAAAAGGAGGCAGTGCTATACTAAAAATAGCGAGAGCTGAATGATCTTTTGGAAACCTGGATCCCATGGTACTGGAGGTTTCGGAAGATTATTTTACTGAAACGGAGGAAAAAGATGTGAAACAGAGAACGGGTACTGTAAATTGTATGATTGTAACGCTTATCCTTTGCATTATTGCGGAGCTGATTGGACCGTTGCAATTCAAGGTGATGGGAGTCGATGTAAAGATCCTGACCATGATTTGGGTTATCATTATGGGAATTTTATTATCCCCCTCACTTCTGGGAAAAGTAATCCCGCCGCTTAAGAAAGTTATCGGCCACGCTGAGATCAGCCGTGCACCCTACTTACTGTCCCTGACCTTATACCCCCTGGGCATCATGTTCGGTATCAGTGCAGGACCGAAGGTCGGAATCGTGCTTCAGGCAGGTCCGGCTCTGCTGCTGCAGGAGTTGGGTAACCTGGCAACTATGCTGATTGCGCTGCCCTTAGGTTTGCTGATTGGACTGGGAAGAAGTGCGGTTGGAGGAACCTTCTCCCTGTGTCGTGATACCGCGCTGGGAATTATCGGAGATAAGTACGGTCTGGAGTCCAGAGAAGGTATGGGAACGCTGGGAACCTACATCAGCGGAAGTGTATTCGGAACCTTATTCTACTCTTTCCTGGCACCCGTCGGCCTGCTTCTGGGATTCCACCCCTTCGCACTGGCTATGGCGTCCGGAATGGGAAGTGCGTCCATGATGAACGCAGCTACCGCTGCCCTTACCAGTGCTGCCCCGGCTATGTACTCTGAGCAGATTCTCGCATATTCAGCAACCAGTGGACTTCTGACTGCTGTAACAGGTGTGTATGTTGAGATGTTCGTGGCATTACCGCTGGCTAACTGGTATTATAAGCGCATAAATCCGGGTATCGAGCGCTTTAGACAGAGAGTATTTAAGAAAGCACCGGAGGGAGAGGTATAAAATGGAAGCTGCAAAGGAAAAATCACTGCTTGAAACTATTTTAGAGCAGATTAAAATTATTGTCGTTATTTATGGAATCGTCATTGTGGTTCATATGGTTTCTATGGGAACCCCGCTTCCGGGTCTGCTGAAGTCAACCGTAGTAAGCTTTATCATGGTTGCAATCGCAATCGTTCTGAAGAACGTGGTAAAGAAACCGAATCTTCCGGGATTTGCGTGGGCTACCCTGGTGGCATTTGTTTTAACACTGCCGATCTCCCCGCTTTCCGATACGATTGTTGAGTTGATGAGCGCATACAGCTTCGGTCTGGTGGGAATCCCGCTGCTGAGCTTCGCGGGAATCGCGGTAGGAGAGCAGCTGGAGGTATTCAAGAAGCTGAGCTGGAAGATTGTAATTATTTCTTTCGTAGTTATGGCGTCTACCTATTTTGGTTCCGCAGCAATTTCCAATATTATTCTGGCTGCAAAGGGACTGATTTAATATAACATTTTGTGAAATTTTGAACAGTAACAGGAAATCCTGCGAGGATTTCCTGTTATAATAAAATTCAAATGAAATGGAGAGAAGCATATGGAGACATTAGAAACATTAAAACAGGAAATCAGTACACTTGCAGATGCAAGACAGGAAGAGTTTGAGAAGGTATGTAGCTATATTTTTGAGAATCCGGAGCTGGCGTTCAAGGAATACAAGGCTCAGGAAGCACTCTGTAAGCTTCTGGAAAGCAATGGATTTGAAGTAAAACGTGGAATTTCTGAACTGCCCACCTCTTTTGAGGCAGTATATGATACCGGAAAACCGGGCAAGACCGTAGCTCTGATGGGAGAGTATGACTGTCTTCCGGAAATCGGACATGGCTGTGGCCATAACATCATCGGAACCTCTGCGGCAGGAGCCGGCATCGTATTAAAAGAGGTTATGGAAAAGCACGGAATTGGCGGCGTGTTAAAGGTATTAGGCACACCGGCTGAGGAAAAGGGAAGCGGAAAAGCTATCATGGTTCGTCACGGCGTATTTAAGGGAATCGACACAGCGCTTCTGATGCATCCGACCGAGGCGTCCATGCCGGATGATATTTCCTTCGCATGCGTTACCCTGGAGTTCACCTTCAAGGGAAGTCCTGCACATGCAGCAGCATTCCCGTGGAAGGGAGCAAATGCTCTGAGCGGCGTACAGCTGATGTTCCACGCAGTTGATATGATGAGACTGCATTTCAAGGATTTCAGCCGTGTACATGGAATCATCACCGAGGGTGGTACCGCGCACAATACCATAACTGCAGAGGCAAAGGCTGTATTTAACATCCGTGCTCTGGAGTATGAGTATATGATGGAGCTGGTTGACATCATTAAGGACTGCGCAAGGGGTGCTGCAATCGCTACCAGAACAGAGGTTGAAGTACAGCAGTTAGATGAGGTTGTCAAGGATATCCGCAACGATAAGAGAATGGTTGACTATGTACGTAAGAACATGGAGTTCATCGGCGAGGATTACATCGAGCGTGATCTGACCCAGGGTATCGGTTCTACAGACGTAGGAAACGTATCTCATGAGATTCCGACCATTCAGTTCTATGTAAGACTGAAAGAGAATGTGGGAACGCATACCAAGGAATTTGCTGAGGCAGCAGGCGGAGAAGAAGGAAAGCGTACCTTACATCAGGCTGTAAAGCTGTTGGCGATGAGTGCGTTAGACGTATTTAACGAGTATAACGAATAATCCAATCCAATAAAAAAGCAGCGCGTCCTGTGAAATGGGTGCGCTGCTTTTTTGAAATCTTAAAACCGATGGCTCAGGAAAAAATATCCTGCCGCCTGCAAAACCAGGATAGCCGGCATTCCGATTACAAAATACCAGTGCTTCGTTTTATGACGGAAGAACTGCATACCGGCAATGGCGCCGACGCGGCCACCCAAAAGAGCAGAGAGAAACAGGGTTTTTTCAGGAATCCGCCATTTGTGACGGCGGGCCCGTGATTTGTCGACGCCCATCAGGGCGAAGGCGATGAGGTTGATAAGGAGCAGGTAAAGGATAACAGGTGTGGATAATTGCATAAGAGCCTCCTGAAAAGTACATTTTGATGAATTTAGAATACGGGATTTCCAGAGTTTCGTCAAGTCATGGACGGAAGACAACACAGCCTGAAGGAAGAGAAAGTAGATACAATTATAAAGAATCTGTAAAGAATCCTCCATTTCCGCTGGTTCCGGTTGACAAGAACAAAAGGGTTTCATATAATATTATCATTAAGCACTCGTGCGTATTTTAGAAGTGTATACAAAAAAGGAGAATTATATTTTATTATGGGTACATACCTTACCATTATGGTAGTCTGTCTGATACTGTCGAGCTTTTTTTCCGCTACGGAGACGGCCTTCTCGGCCATGAACACCACGAAGCTGAAGACGCTGGCAGAGAAGGGCAACAAGAACGCGGCGCTGGTCTGCAAGCTGGACGAGCAGTATAGCAGATTGATTTCCACAATTCTGATAGGCAATAACATCGTAAATATTGCCATGGCCTCTGTGGGAACCGTGCTGTTCACCCTGAAGTTCGGCGATATGGGCGCGACGCTTTCTACCATTGTGGTGACCATTGTAGTACTGATTTTCGGCGAGATATCCCCGAAGAGTATCGCCAATAACTGTCCGGAGCAGCTGGCCATGTTATCGGCACCTGTCGTGCAGTTCCTGATCTGGATTTTCCTGCCGCTGAACATCCTGTTTGTGGGCTGGCAGAAGCTGCTGACCAAGATCTTTCATCTGGAGCCCAGCGCCAAGATGTCCCAGGAGGAGCTGCTGACTCTGGTAAATGAGGTTCAGGAGGACGGCACCATTGACGAGGACGAGGGCGGTCTTCTCCGGAACGCCATCGAGTTCTCCGATCAGGAAGCCCGGGATATTCTGATTCACCGGACGGATCTGGCGGCTCTGCCGATCACGGCTACCAAGGAAGAGATCGCGGAAATGTTTACCGAGACGAAATTTTCCCGTCTGCTGATTTATCAGGATACCATCGACGATATTCTCGGAATCATTCACCGGAAGGATTTCTATGTGGGCTGCGGCATTACAGAGAAAGAAGTGAAGGATATCATTTCCCCGGCCATCTTTGTTCTGGAGAGCGAACCTATCCGGATGATTCTGAAGAAACAGCAGAAAGCCAAGACCCATGTGGCGGTCGTGGTGGACGAGTATGGCGGAACCTGTGGTATCGTGACCATGGAGGACATTCTGGAGGAGCTGGTAGGCGAGATCTGGGACGAGCATGAGGAAGCGGAAGTACTGCTGCGCCGGATAGCGCCGGACACTTATCTCATTGACGCATCTATGGATTTTGAGGAGTTTGCGGATTATTTTAAGCTGGACGAGGAGTCCGAGATGGTGTCGGTCAGCGGCTGGGTCATGGAGCAGTTTGGCCGGGTACCGGAGCAGGGCGACCAGCTCACCTATAAGGGCCTGGAAATCGAAGTAACGAAGGTCGGAAACCATCATGTGGATGAGATCCGGGTGAAACAGACAGTAGTGGAAGACGAAGAGACTTCCGAGGAGAAATAAAATAAGTACGGGGAAGGAAAATGTTCACAGCCACGCTGCGAACAAAGTGAGTAAATATGTCTAACTGCACAATATGTCCCCGCGACTGCCGCACCGATCGTGAAAACGGTCGGCGCGGTTTTTGCGGCGTGACCGGAAAAACCATCAAATGCGCCCGGGCGGCGCTGCATATGTGGGAGGAGCCCTGCATCTCCGGCGACGCCGGATCCGGCGCGGTCTTCTTCAGCGGCTGCCCTTTGCGCTGTGTCTACTGCCAGAACCGGGATATTGCCGGGGCTGAGCGGGGAATTGACGTCACCGAAGAGCGGCTGGCCGAGATTTTCCTGGAGCTTGCGGGCAAGGGCGCGGCCAATATCAATCTGGTGACGCCCACCCATTACACGCCGCAGATCATCCGCTCCGTGCAGCAGGCGCGGGAAAATGGCCTGAAGCTTCCAATTGTATATAATTGCAGCGGTTACGAAAAAGTCAGTACGCTGAAAATGCTGGACGGTATTGTGGATATTTATCTGACCGACTTCAAATACATGGACAGGGAAGCAGCGGCAATCTATTCCCATGCGCCCGATTACCCGGAGGTGGCGAAAGCGGCTCTTCAGGAAATGGTGCGCCAGATCGGAGAACCGGTATTCGACGAAGCTGGCATGATGAAAAAGGGAGTCATCGTTCGTCACCTTCTTTTGCCGAATCATTTGAAAAACGCGAAAGGGGTAGTACAATATGTCTACGAGGCCTATGGGGATACAGTGTACTTAAGCCTGATGAACCAGTATACTCCCTTGCCCGGTCTGGAGCGATGGCCGGAAATCAACCGCCGCGTGACGAAGCGGGAATACGGGCGGCTGCTCGATTACACCCTGTCCCTGGGCGTGGAAAATGCCTTCATCCAGGAGGGGGAAACTGCGAAGGAAAGCTTCATTCCAGCTTTCGATTGCGAGGGCGTCCTGCCGGAGAAGCCCGTATAAAATGTAACAAAAGAATCCGGCAGAATGTGATTTTTAACAAAAGAAATAAACGAAAAGTGACAAAGATTCACTAAAAAGTGTTAATTTGGGCACATAAATGTAACAAAAAGGGAGCGGTTTGCAAATTTTGCTGGCCGTTCCCCTTTTTATGTTTTGAATCGACGATTCGAGTTGGCTTATACGCTCAATCTTTTGTACAATTCGACGGAGGAATTGTTTTTTTTTTTTTTCTTTTATAGAATGTGTATATTGTTATTGATAAAGGATTTTCCGGCATTGGTAACAACGATAAAACCGAGAAGGGAGGGCGAAAAAAGAGTGAGTGGAATGAAAAAAGTGCTGATACTGGGAAGCGTCATACTGGCCATGTGCGGCGTGACATCCTGCGGTTCTGCAAAGCAGGAGACCGGCGAAGAAACGGCTGCCGAAACAGCAGTTTCTGAGACGGAAACAGGGGAAGATAGTGAGAACGGTACCGAAAGGGAAGAGATCGGGACAGAGGAAAGCACACAATCGGGACAGATTATCAGCATTTCTATGGCAGAAATGGAAGAGAAGCTGAACGCAGGGGAGACCTTTCTGGTATCCTTTGTGACAATCGAGTGCCCATACTGTCAGGAATTCCACAGCATGCTTGTGGACTACGTCGAAACCCATGCGGTAACCATGTATCAGGTTATCCTGGACTACGAAGAAACGTCTGAGGAAGAGAACAGAGCGCGGATTGCGGAGCTGTTCCCCGAATTTAATACGGTTCCCGGAGTGTTCTACGTGGTAAACGGCGAGGACGGAAGCTATCTGGACACCTATCATCTGGGCGTCGGCGAGACGGCTTTTGACGATTGGGTTCAGGAAAATGAAATCGAAGCAAAGTAAACAAAAAATTTATGAGGGAAATTATGATTAAGAAGAAAAAAATGAGCAGCAAGTTCTTATCTATCGTACTTGCAGCAGCAATGGTGGCAGGCATCGCGCCCCAGTTTCCCGCATCGACTGTAGAAGCAGCCTTTAACGGCCCGTTGTCTTCTGTAAAGTCAGCGAGAGCAAACGACAATGTGGTAGAAGTAAGCTTCAACAATGGTGATGTAAAGGGAAAAATCACGTTTCTCGAGGACGGGATCTTCCGTTACAATGTAGATCCGAGCGGAAAGTTCTCAGAATATGCGACCGTAAACAACGCAGCAGACACAGCGAAGATTCCACAGTATCCGGATTCTTCCGATAAGTACAGCCACCCGAAGGCGAAAGTATCCGATGAGAATGGAAATATTGTAATCGCAGCTGGTAAGACAAAGATTACATTTGATAAAGATACCGCAAAAATGACCGTAGCTTACAACGACAATGTTGTAATGCAGGAGAGCGCACCGCTTTCTCTCGGAACCAAGACCACACAGAGCCTGGTTAAGAACAGCGGCGAGAACTTCTACGGCGGCGGTACACAGAACGGCCGTTTCGTACATACAGGCGAGACCATCCATATCGCAAATGAGAGTAACTGGGTAGACGGCGGTGTCGCTTCTCCGAACCCGTTCTACTACTCCAGTAACGGTTACGGCGTACTGCGTAATACCTTTCTGGCTGGTTCCTACGACTTCGGAAATAACTCTGCAGATACCGTAGCAACCGCTCACAACGAGAATGAGTACGACGCATACATCTTCCTGTCCGACGGCGCAAACGCAGCTGAGAGAGTACAGGATCTTCTGGGCGAGTACTACCATGTAACCGGTGCTCCGGTTCTCCTTCCGGAGTACGCGTTCTATGAGGGACATTTAAACTGCTACAACCGTGACTCCTGGTCCGACAATAGCGGAAGCAAGAAATGGGAGATCAAGGGAAGCGCGTCCGCAACCACTGCAGACGAGGTGCCGATTGCATCTTCCTATTATGAGTCCGGTATGAGCACAGGCTATGTGCTGAAGGACGGTATGAGCTCCGAGACGCTGAACGGAACCAAGCCGACTACTGCGCTGGACAAGTATCCGTCCGTGAATACCGATTCCAAGTATTCCGCAAGAGCTGTCATCGATCAGTACGACAAATATGACATGCCCATCGGCTACTTCCTTCCCAACGACGGATATGGCTGCGGCTATGGTCAGAACGGCTACTATCAGACCGGCGGCGTGAACGCGGACGGCAGCAGCAGTGCAGAGCGTACTGCAGCAGTAGACGCCAATGTAAACAATCTGAAAGAGTTCACCAAGTATGCACAGAGCAAGGGTCTGCAGACAGGTCTTTGGACACAGAGCAATCTGAGCCCGGATTCCAACAGTAACACCTCCTGGCACCTGCTTCGTGATTTCGAGAAAGAGGTAAAAGTTGGCGGAATCACTACCCTGAAGACTGATGTTGCATGGGTAGGCTACGGCTACAACTTCGCTCTGAACGGTACCAAGACTGCTTACGATATCGTAACCACAGGCGTAAGCAAGCGTCCGAACATTATCACCCTGGACGGCTGGGCTTCCACACAGCGTTTCGGCGCTATCTGGACCGGCGACCAGTACGGCGGAAACTGGGAGTACATCCGCTTCCACGTACCGACCTACATCGGACAGTCCTTAAGCGGTAACCCGAATATCGGTAGTGATATGGACGGTATCTTCGGCGGAGACAAGATTGTATCCACCCGTGATACCCAGTGGAAGGTATTCACGCCGCTGATGCTGAACATGGACGGCTGGGGAAGCTACGCGAAGACTCCGCAGACCTTCGGCGATCCGTACACCGGTATCAACAGAATGTACCTGAAGCTGAAAGCTCAGCTGATGCCGTACATCTACACCAGCGCGGCAGCTGCGGCAAACCTGGATACAGGCAACGGCGACACCGGACTTCCGATGATCCGTGCTATGTTCCTGGAGTATCCGGGTGACGCTTACGCAAGCACCAAGGATATGCAGTATCAGTACATGTTCGGCTCCAACGTGCTGGTAGCACCGATTTACCAGAATACATCCAGCGACTCCCAGGGAAATGATGTGAGAAACGGCATCTACCTTCCGGACGCAGATCAGATCTGGATCGACTACTTCACCGGCGAGCAGTACTACGGCGGACAGACCCTGAACAACTTCGACGCTCCCATCTGGAAGCTTCCGATCTTTGTAAAGAATGGTTCCATCATCCCCATGTGGGAGGAGAACAACAGCCCGTCCAAGATCAACAAGGCAAACCGCAGCGTAGAGTTCTGGCCGGCAGGATCCACCGAGTACACCATGTATGAGGATGACGGAATCACCGCAGAGAACAAGACCACCGAGGTGGATGGTTACGGAACTGTAGCTGACGTATCCTATGGCGAACATGTATCTCAGAAGTTTACTTCCAAGGTAGAAGGCGACGTGGCAACCCTGACTGCTGAGAAGGCAAGCGGAAGCTATGCAGGGTATGATAAAAATAAGAACACTACCTTCGTAGTCAATGTTTCCAAAGAGCCGACTGCTATCACAGCACAGAACGGTTCCACAGAGCTGACTAAGGTAGCGATGAACAGCAAGGATGAGGTTCTGAACGCGGATGTGGCAGCAGGCACCTTCGCTTATTACTATGACGAGTCCCCGGCTATCGAGTACTACGGCGTAGAGGCAGAGGATGAGTTCGCGGCAATGATGAAGGATCAGACGTCTTCTCCGAAGCTGTATGTGAAGTTCGCCAACACCGATTCTCAGGCAAATGCACAGACCCTGGTTCTGGAAGGCTTTGAGAACAACGGCGACATGAGCAAGAATCAGCTGAACCCGGATCTGGCTGCTCCGGCTAACCTGACCGATGACGTGACCAGAAAGACCCCGACCAGCAACACCCTGACCTGGGATGCTGTAGATGACGCAACCAGCTACGAAATTCTGGTAGACGGCATCATCAACACTGCAGGCGACGCAACCGAGTTCGCGCACACCGATCTGAAGTACAACTCTACACATACTTATAAGGTACGCGCAAGAAATAAGGACGGCTACTCTGAATGGTCTGAGGAAGTAACCGCCACCACTTCTCTGGATCCCTGGAGAAACGTACCGACGCCGGAAAAAATCACCTGGACAGGCGGAGATGCCTGGGGCAAGCTGGCTAACCTGACCGACCATGATATCAGCGAGGCAGCAGGCATGTTCCACTCCACCGGCGACGTTGTAACAGACGCCATCCCGATGATCTTCGATTACGGTCAGGCCTACGCGCTGGATAAGCTGGAGTATTATGCAAGACATGATAACTACGGCAACGGCGCAGTACAGCAGATGAACGTAGAGACCAGTTTGGACGGCGTAAACTGGACCACCCAGTGGATCGGTTCTGAACACCCGGATTGGACCTATAATGCAGAGGCAAGCATTGCAGAGAACATGAAAGAGATCCCGCTGAGAGGCGCGGCTCGTTATGTAAAGATTGTTATCACAAAGTCCAAGGGCAACTTCTTCTCCGGCGACGAGCTGGCCATCTACAAGAAGGACGGAACCAACGGCTTTGCGGTAGGAAGTACCAATAACCTGGGAACCGTCGCAGACGGCGACTACACCAACATGAAGAACTACCTCGGCTTCTCCAAGAAGGACGGAGAGACCTTCGTGAAGCAGATTGAGGAGAGATTCGGCGATATTAACGGCAATGGCTACTACGATGTATGGGATTACGCATTCACCATGTTCAACCTGGATGGCGGTACTCAGAAGACTGGTAAGGTATCCGGCAACATCGTTCTGCTGCCCAGCGCAACAGACGTGAAGGAAGGCGAGACCTTTACCGTAGATGTATACGCAGATAATGTAAAGAACCTGAACGCATTTGGAGAGGTTCTGGATTACGATCCGGCTGTACTCCAGTATGTGGACACCACTGCAGACTTCGACATCTCCCAGATGGAGAACCTGACAGTAAACAAGGTATATGAGGACGGAACAGCTTATGTGAACCTGGCATTCGCCAACAGAGGAAACCAGGCAACCTACAGCGGAACCGGCGTCATTGCCACCATCACCATGAAGGCGAAGAAAGACTTTACGCTGGACGCAAAGGCAATGGATCTGAGTCAGGTAATGCTGATTGGACCGGAGTTCGATCTGATTAACTGCGAGAGCTCCTCCACACCGGAGCTTCCGGACATCGTAACAGGCGGCGAGAAGACCTACACCTACGGTGAGGACTTCGATATGACCATGACCAACAACATCCTGAAAGAGGATGATGGAAAGAACGTAGAGAAGTTCATCGAGAGCAACAGCTATGACGGACTGTTCAACGGTTCTCAGGGTCGTGAGTTCGAGCTGAAATGGTATCCGAACGACTGGACCACCACTGTAAAGGGTCTGCCGGAGTACGTAAAGGTTCCGGTTACCTTCCATATTGATGTGAAGCAGGATGCAGCAGACGAGGTTGTAGAAGATACAACAGAGGATGTGGCAGACGAAGCAGAAGATGTAGAAGTACAGACAGCAGAGGAAGAGGTAGCTGTTCAGGCTGACAACACCAGGAAGGTGACCTCCGTAACCCTGCAGAATGCCAATAAGGCAAACGGTTATGTAACAAGCGCATCCGCTGAGTTTACTTACAGCGATGGCGGCACAAGCAGCGACAGCAAGTCTCTGGACTGGGCGACCGCAGCAGATTACTCTGAGTTTACATTTAACGCAGAAGCAGACAAGACTGTAACCAAGGTAGATGTAACTGTAAATTCCGTAGCAAACGCAAAGGGCGCGTCTGTAGAGAACATGCTGACCCTGTCTACTCTGACAGTAGCGACAGCAGACGGCAGCTTAAGCTACGACAGCGACTTTACCATGACCATGACCAACGATGTTCTCACATCTGACGACGGAGACAATGTGAAGAAGATGATCCAGCAGGGCAGCTTCTCCGGTCTGTTCGGCGGTCAGGGACGTAACTTCGAGTTCCTGTGGGATATCGCAAACAACTATGTAGACAAAGACGTAAAATATGTAGAAATGCCGGTAACGCTTCATATGAATATGAAGAAGGCAGATACCGTAAGCACAGTTTCTGTATACAACGCACCGTCTTACGGTAACGGATACATGACAGACGCTACCGCAACCTTCACTTATGAAGATGGCACAACCGCCGATGTGAACCTGAAGGATCAGGGAACCAAGTTTGAGTTCACCAACCCGAAGGAAGACGCAAAGGTAACCAAGGTATCTGTAACTGCAAATAAAGCAAGCGGAACCAATATGCTGACCTTGAGCGAGCTTGAACTTAAGGCAAAGGTTAACATGGTACCGGTAACCAAGATTACCCCGGCTGAGGACAACGTAAAAGAACTGTACGCAGGAAGCATGGCAGATATCAACGCAACCATCGAGCCGGAGAACGCAACCAACCCGTACTTCGTAGCAACCTCCTCCGACGAGGATGTTGTAAGAATCATCACCCTGGCTGACGAGAACGGTCTGCCGATTTACAAGGCATACGCAGTAGGCGAGGGCAAGGCCACCATTACTCTGACTGCACGTGAGTCCATGCAGGATACCGCTACACAGGCAGAGGGCGAGGATCAGGCAGCGCCGATCACCGCATCCTACGAAATCACCGTACTGGCAGGCGCAGACAAGACCGAACTGGTTGAGCTGATTACCGAGTACAGCAAGACCAACCCGAAGTTCTACACCGAGGAGAGCTTCAAGGCACTGACTGACGCCATCGACGCAGCAAACGCTGTAAAGGATAACACAGAGGCCACCAAGGACGATGTGAAGAAGGCTATCGCGGCCATGAAGAAGGCGGCTGACGCGCTGGAAGAATCTGAGCTGACCGCAGAGGCTATCACCGACAAGAGCGGTATGACCGCAGACGCGCCGTACAGCGAGGAGAACGTACCGAGCGCACTGGTAGACGGCAATGAGACCAACTACTGGGAGTCCCCGTACTACGGAAACAACGTTGGACTGCCGAAGGAGATTACCCTGGCTCTGGGCGACGCATACGACCTGGAGAAGGTAGAAATCGTGAAAAATACCGGCAACGGTAAGGTAACCGATTATGAGGTACTGGTAAGCACCGATGGCGAGAACTTCACATCCGTAGGAAGAAAGACCATTGATGAGAATGAGATGAGATCCGGCATCCGTATGGAGCAGGCAAACATCACGCACGTAAAGGTTATCATCCACGGCGCAAAGACCGGCGGCAAGGACGTAAGTTACGCGCGTCTGTCCGAGATTAATTTCTATGGCAAGAAGGTTGCGGAGCCGGCTGACAAGGCAGCACTGACCGAGGCTGTAGACAAGTACAAGGATCTGAAGCAGGAGAACTACACCGACGAGACCTGGAAGACATTTGCAGAGGCTTTGAAGACAGCACAGAATGTACTGGCAGACGAGAACGCGACACAGGAGACTGTAGACGCAGCTGTAAAGACACTGAAAGACGCATACAAGGGTCTGGTGAAGAAAGAATTACCGAATCCGGATCAGCCGGTTGTGAAGGATGCACTGAAGGCAGCAGTTGACAAGAATGCAGACAAGAAGCAGGGCGACTACACAGCAGACAGCTGGGCGAAGTTCTCCGCAGCTCTTGCACATGCACAGGCTGTACTGAACGACCAGAACGCAACCGCAGATCAGGTAAGCGCAGCACTGAAGGGTCTGGAAGAGGCAGCCGCAGCACTGACCACAGGTCAGTCCCCGGCAGCAAAGGATGAACTGCAGGCTGTATATAACGGCAATAAGGACAGAGAGAAGAAGGACTACACAGCAGACAGCTGGAAGGCATTCTCTACTGCTCTGAGCAATGCTGAGAAGATTCTGAAGAACCCGAACGCTACTTCTCAGGAAATCAGCGATGCGCTGAACGCTCTGAAGACTGCAGTAGCAGATCTGAAGACTGTGGCCGAGAAGAAGGATGAGGACAATAAGAAACAGAACTCCTCCGGAAGCTCCGGCAGCTCCAAGTCCAACACCACGAGCACCACTTCTGCACAGACCGGTGATACTGCACAGCCGCTGCTGTACGTGGTACTGATTGCAGCCGCAGCAGCTGTACTGGCGCTGATTCGCAGAAAAAGAATGAAATAAAAAGCAACAATCTAAAGTAACAAGTTAAGTTTTTCCACCTTATTCAGGAAGACCGGCTTTCGTGCCTCTGGCACGGAGGCCGGTCTTCCCTATTCCAGGTTGTTCCCATCAGGCCACAGTGTTGCCGTCTTTGTGAAATCACAGCTTGAAAATTTCTGGAAAATGTGGTATCTTATTAAACATATGTTACCATACGTAAGTATTAACGCGTCAATACTTTAAGAGTGTAAAGTGAAAAAGCGAGGAAAACATGAGTCAGGCAGAGACGATATTAGAAATCAAAGATTTATGCGTGGAATTCCAGACTGTTGAGGGTGTCGTACATGCGGTCGACCATCTGAATTATACCTTACATAAAGGCGAAAAGCTGGGCATCGTAGGGGAGAGCGGAAGCGGCAAGAGCGTATCCTCTCTCGGTATGATGCAGCTGATCCCGAACCCGCCCGGACGGATTACCGGAGGAGAGATTCTTTATCATGGAAAGGATCTGGTGAAAGCATCGGAGAAAGAAATGCAGAAGATCCGTGGAAATGAGATTTCCATGATTTTCCAGGAGCCTATGACTTCCTTAAATCCGATTATCAAATGCGGAAAGCAGATCGCGGAATCCCTGCGGCTTCACCGTGGCATGAAGAAAAAAGAGGCCATGGAAGAGGCAGTGCGGATGATGCGGGCGGTGGGCATTGCGAATCCGGAGGTCCGGGCCCATGAATATCCCCATCAGATGTCCGGCGGTATGCGTCAGCGTGTCATGATTGCCATGGCTCTGGCCTGTCAGCCTCAGATTTTGATTGCGGATGAGCCTACGACAGCACTGGATGTGACCATTCAGGCCCAGATTCTCGACCTGATCCGGGAGCTGAACGAGAGCATGGGAACCTCCGTCGTCTTCATTACCCATGACCTGGGCGTAGTCAGCGAGCTGTGCGATACGGTGATTGTCATGTATACCGGCCACATCGTAGAGCAGGCGCCGGTGAAGGAGCTCTTTGAAAGTCCGAAGCATCCGTATACCAAGGGACTTCTGAACGCCATCCCGAAGATTACCAGAGAACGGAATCCCCTGGAGACCATCGAGGGCATGGTGCCGAACCCCACCGAGCGTATTGAGGGCTGCAGCTTTTCTCCCAGATGTCCCTATGCCACCGACCAGTGCCGGAAAGCGGAGCCGCCCATGGCGGAGCTATCCGATGGACGCCTGGTGCGCTGCTGGCAGTACGCGAAAGAGAACGAGGAGGCCTAAATCAGGATGGAAAATCAGAATAACGTATTGATGGAAGCCGACCATGTGAAGGTATATTTTAAAGGAAAAGACAAAAAATCAGGTACGGTCAAGGCTGTGGACGATGTGAGCTTTCAGATCATGCGGGGCGAGACCTTCGGCGTGGTAGGCGAGAGTGGCTGTGGCAAAAGTACTCTGGGACGTTCCCTGGTGCGGCTTTTGAAGCCCACGGACGGTCACATTTACCTGGATGGCACGGATATCGCGGGCTTAAAGGGAAAAGAGCTTAAAAATATGCGGAAAAAGGCCCAGATCATTTTCCAGGATCCGTCGGCCTGCCTGAATCCCCGAAGAACCGTAAAGCAGATACTCATGGAGCCTTTTGAAATTCACGGCCTGAAGGGACAGATGGATGTGGATGCCCGCATCGAGGAACTGATGCATCTGGTAGGCCTGGATACCTATCATCTGAGCCGTTACCCCCATGAGCTTTCCGGAGGCCAGAAGCAGCGAATCGGAATTGCGAGAGCCCTGGCTCTGGAGCCGGATATTATCATCTGCGACGAGGCGGTGTCCGCTCTGGATGTGTCCGTACAGGCTCAGGTGTTGAATCTGCTACAGGAATTAAAAGAAAAGTTAGGACTGACCTACTTCTTCATTTCCCATAACCTGAATGTGGTCTATCAGGTCAGCGACCGGGTAGGCGTCATGTATCTGGGAAAAATGGTGGAGATCGCGAATTACGATCAGTTATATGAGAAGCGTTATCATCCCTACACGGAGGCTCTGCTGTCGGCCATTCCCCAGGTGGGGGAGGGTAGCGTTAAGCGCATCCATCTGGAGGGAGAGGTTCCAAGCCCCTCCAATCCGCCGACAGGCTGTCGGTTCCATACCCGGTGTCCTAAGGCGTGTGACCGGTGTAAGACAGAGGTTCCCGAGCTTCGGGAGGTGGAGGCAGGACACTATGTAGCCTGTCACCTGTATGATGGTCTGGAGAAAAAATAATGGAGACAACGCCCATCCGGGCGTCTCAATAGAGTTTAAAAGGAGGCAATATTATGAAGAAGAAGTTTTTAGCTCTGGCACTGAGCCTGACCATGGTTCTCGGCCTGGCAGCCTGCGGCGGTGGAAGCGACAACGCGTCTTCTGACGGAAGCAGCGCGGCGTCAGGAGATTCCGGCTCCAGTACCGTAGTGGTAGCCATGGGTTCCGGTTTTTCTACCCTGGATCCGGGCTATGTCTATGAGAAATATCCGCCCATGATCGTAAACGCGTGCTACGAGACCCTGTTCAAATTCTACAGCAACGACGGCGCTCCCGAACCCTGTCTGGCTGACACCTACGAGTTCTCTGAGGACGGCCTGACCCTGACTGTGACCCTGAAGGACGGCATTACCTTCGCAAGCGGCAACCCCATGACCTCTGCGGATGTGGCCTTCAGCATCAACCGCTGCAAGAACCTGCAGGGCAACCCGGCCTTCATCGCGGATACCATCGACAGCATCGAGACTCCCGATGAGAAGACCATCGTTTTCCATCTGAATCAGCAGGACAGCGCCATCCTTTCCAAGCTGACCTACAGCTCCCTGTCTGTACTGGACAGTGCCGTTGTAAAGGAGAATGGTGGAACTGACGCTGAGGACGCGGCTACCACCGATACCGCACAGTCCTACCTGGATACCACCAGCGCAGGCTCCGGTATGTATGTGATGACCAGCTATACTCCGGACGAGGAAGTGGTTCTGGAGAAGAACCCGAACTACTGGGGCAAGGCAACCAACGTAGATAAATACATCATCAAGATCCAACCGGATTCCAACACCCAGATGATGACTCTGTCCAGCGGTGATATCGATGTGGCCATGAACATGACTGACGATACCATGGAAGAGCTGCAGGGCGCTGACGGTATCGAGATCATCAATGGCGCTACCAAGACCGTAGGCTTTGTGATGATGAACATGAATGAGACCTATAGCGGTCCCATGGCAAATCCGAAGGTACAGCAGGCAGTCCGCAAGGCTCTGGACTACACCGGAATCCAGACCATCTGCGGCGAGGGTACGCTGACGCCCTATGACATCATTCAGGTGGGCTTCATGGGAAGCAAGGGTGAGAGAGCGGCGGATTACACCAACGTGGAAGAGGCAAAGGCTCTGCTGGCTGAGGCTGGTTACGCAGAGGGCTTCGATGTAGACATGACCGTATGCGATCTGGATATGGAGGGCGTACTCCTGTCTGACCTGGCCCAGAAGGTAAAGGACGATCTGGCACAGATCGGTATCAATGTAAATATCGTAGCGCAGCCCTGGGCAGCAGGCTACGGCGACGCTTACCGTGACGGAACCCTGGGCTTTACTGTAATGTATTGGGGAACCGATTACAACGACCCGAACGTACAGCTGGAGTTCCTGCCGGGCGGAGTGGTAGGACTTCGTGCAGGCTGGACGGCTGATATGAATCAGGAGTTGGCAGACATGTATCAGGAGACCATGGCGGCCACCGACAACGACGCACGTATCGCGGTTCTGGAGAAGATTCAGGACGCCATGTACGAGGACGGTCCGTTCGTTATGATCGCACAGGCACCGGCACATATCGCTTACAACACCAGACTGAGCGGCGTAGGTATCTCCGATCCTTACGCGCTTGATCTGACACTGATTAACATTCAGTAAGCTTCAGAAATACAGGACAGCTCTTGCGGACGGAGGGGATTTCTCTTCCGTCCGAAAGCCGTTTTTCGGAAGCGGCGATTCCGAAGGCAGATATTGTCGTGAACGGCTGACGCACTCTGGACAGAGTGGAACGGCAGCGCTGACGAAAGTACCTGTCCTCCGTGGGAAATGGAAACGGGGCCGTGAGCGGAGCACGGCGGAAATAAGAAAAACGAGGTGGAATATGGAACGTCTGAAATTTATAGGAAAGAGACTGATTTATCTGGTCGTTATGCTCTTCGGCGTGGCCACCCTGGTATTTATTCTGACGAAAATGATACCGGGCGACCCGACCGTGGCGAACTTAAGCCAGAGAGCCTTAAATGATCCCGAGGTTGTAGCAGCCTATCGGGCCAAATACGGACTGGATCAGCCGGTCTTTGTACAGTATATCCTGTATATCAAAAATCTGCTGCATCTGGATCTGGGTACGTCTATCCGTACCAATAAGCCGGTGCTGGATGAGCTGGCCAGATGCTATCCGGCGACCATTGAGCTGGCTTTATTTGCGATTATTCTGGCGGCGGTCTTAGGTATCCTGTTCGGCGTCATTTCCGCCATGAAACGAAACAGTATTCTCGATCAGGCGGTGCGCGCCCTGTCCGTGACCGGCGTCAGCATCCCCAGCTTCTGGTTCGCCCTGTTAGTGCTGTATTTCTTCTATTATAAATTACATATTTTCCCGGGACCGGGCCGTTTAAGCAACAGCTTTTCCGCTCCGGCCACAGTGACGGGTATGTATGTCATCGACAGCCTCATCGAGGGAAATCCGGCCAAGGCGCTGGACGCCCTGCAGCATCTGATTCTGCCGGGACTGGTGCTGGCGGCCTTTACCATGGGCCTGATTACCAGAACGACCCGGTCGAACCTGCTGGATGTCATGTCCACTGATTATATCCGTACGGCCAGAGCCAAGGGCTTAAGCCGTGTGGGACTAATTGTACGCCATGCCCTGGGCAATGCGCTGATTCCGGTGCTGACCGTCATCGGCCTGGGTCTGGGAAATCTCTTAGGCGGCATGGTACTGGTGGAGACCATCTTTAACTGGCCCGGCGTGGGACAGTTTGCCTATGAGTCGGTGCTTTCCGTGGATTATCCGTCCATCATCGGAGTGGCACTTCTGATAGCTTTGAATTACATGGTGATCAATACGGTCGTGGATATTCTCTATGGCGTCATTGACCCGAGAGTGAGGTGCAACGGATGATTCGTTCAATCAAAAAAATGTTCAAATCCAACTATTTATTTACTCTGGGCGTTGTCATCTGTCTGGCCTGGATCCTGCTGGCGATTCTGGCGCCGGTTATTGCGCCCTATGACCCCATTGCCCAGGATCTGACCCTGCGTCTGCAGGCGCCGTCGGCGGAGCATCTCTTCGGTACGGACAACTTTGGCCGGGATATCTTCAGCCGCGTGATTTACGGCGGCCGGTATTCCCTGCTGGCAGGCTGCCTGACGGTGGTGATCGCGGGCGTCATCGGTACCTTTTACGGAGCCATCGCAGGCTACGTGGGCGGCTGGGTGGACAATGTAATGATGCGTCTCTCGGAGATGATTCTGTCCTTCCCGTCCCTGATTCTGGCCATGATCATCAACGCTGTGATGGGTTCCAACCTGTTCAACACCATGTTCGCTCTGGTCATCGTGGCCTGGCCCACCTACGCCAGACTCATGCGGAGCGTTGTCTTAAGCGTCAAGGAAAATGAATATGTGACCGCTTCCGAGGCGCTGGGCGCGTCCCGGCTCCGGATTCTGTTGAAAGAAGTTATCCCGAACAGTATCAGCTCCGTATTGATTATGGCGACCACCGATATCGGAAATCAGATCCTGATGTTCTCGACCTTAAGCTTCTTAGGCCTTGGCTCCGCGCCGCCTACGCCCGAGTGGGGCATGATGGTGTCCGACGGTGTGGGCTACTTCAATAAATTCTGGGTGGCAGGCTTCCCGGGACTGGCGATCTTTACCATGGCCGTGGGCGCGAACTTCATCGGCGACGGTCTGCGGGATCTGCTGGATCCGAAGCTGAGAAAGCAGTTTTAAATGGCAAGAGAGGAGACGGAAGTTATGTTAAAAGAGAACAGAGTAAAACGTGTGCTGGATGCGTTAAAGGAAATGGGCTTAAGTCAGATGCTGATCGTGGATCCCATGTCCATCTACTATCTGACCGGCGTATACATCGCGCCCTTCGAGCGTTTCTACGCCCTGTACCTACGAGCGGACGGAAAGCATGTGTATTTCCTGAACAAGCTGTTCACCGTACCGGAAGAGGTGGGTGTGGAGAAGGTCTGGTATGACGATACGGATCCGGCAGCCGAGATTGTGGCGAAGTATCTGGATCACGATCAGACACTGGGCGTGGATAAGGATCTGACTGCTCGTTTTCTGCTTCCTTTGATGGAAAGGAAAGCGGCCACAGGTTTTGTCAATGCGTCTCTGGCGGTGGACAAGACCCGCGGCGTCAAGGATGCCGGGGAGCAGGAGCTGATGCGCGTCTCTTCTGATATCAATGATAAAGCCATTGCGAAGTTTAAGACCCTGATTCATGAGGGCGTCACCGAGAAAGAGGTGGCTGAGCAGACACTGAAAATCTATCAGGATCTGGGAGCCGACGGCTTTTCCTTCGAGCCCCTGGTGGCTTTTGGAGCAAATGCGGCGGATCCCCATCACGCGCCGGACGACACTGTGGTGAAGCCGGGCGACTGCGTGCTCTTCGATGTAGGCTGCATCAAGGATGGCTATTGCTCTGACATGACCCGTACTTTCTACTACAAGGAGGCCAGCGAGCAGCATCAGCTTGTATACAATACGGTGCGCCGGGCCAACGAGGCCGCTATCGCGAAAATCAAGCCGGGTATTGCGCTCTGCGAGCTGGACAAAACAGCCCGGGATCTGATCACCGAAGCGGGCTACGGACCCTATTTCACCCATCGTCTGGGTCATTTCATCGGCCTTGGGGAGCATGAGTTCGGCGATGTATCGTCCGTGAATACGGACAAGGCCGTTCCGGGCATGATTTTCTCCATCGAGCCGGGTATCTACCTGACCGGTGACACCGGCGTCCGGGTGGAGGATCTGGTGCTGGTGACCGAGGAGGGCTGCGAGGTACTGAACCATTATCCGAAGGAACTGGAGATCATCGGTTAAGGAGAAATTAAAATGAATCCGATTGCTGTTTTATATATGAAAAACGGAAAAAAGATTGTGATAGAGCTGCTGCCCGAGGCAGCGCCCAACACAGTGAACAGCTTTATTTACGTGGCCTCCCGCGGTCTCATGGATCACCACGCCATCCAGCGCATCGTCCCGGGCAGCTGGATCGATGTGAGCTACACTGCCTTCGGCAAAAAGGAAGCCCAGTATCTGATTCCCAACGAATTTGAGCTTCACCCGGAGATCACACCCCTGGATTCCCATCCGAGCGCAGTCTGCATGGGCGGCTATGGCGCGGACGGCCTGGCCTCCTGCGAGTTCTTCTTCCCCCTGCGGGACTGCCCCGACCATAAGGGCGTCTATCCGGTCTTTGGCCGCGTCCTGGAAGGCATGGACGAAATCTACCGCCTGGAAAAGGTAAAAACCGTCCCCGTAGACTTTCCCATCCCCGGCGTCGAAGTCAACGAGCCCGTAGAACCGGAAATCATCGACCGTGTAGAGCTGGAGCTCCGCGGCCAGACCTATCCTGAGCCGATCCGCATGAAGGAGCAGAAGCTGCCGCCCTGCTGGAAATAAAAAAGAATACAGAAGAAACCTATGTTAGAATTAACATGATTTGCAGAAACAGACATCTATCGGGGAGGCGAAGACTTGACAAACATACTTCTGGTCGAGGACGACCGGGTGATTATCGAGAACTTGAGCGCGGTGCTGAAGGCGGAGGGCTTTCAGGTGCGTGCGGAAGCGGGGCAGAAAGAGGCGCTGGAAGCGCTTCAGAAGGAAAGCTTTGATTTGCTGCTGCTGGACGTGTCCCTGCAGAATGGCAATGGATTCACAGTGTGCTCGGCGGTGAAGGCGGAGTCGGATACGCCGGTGATTTTTCTGACAGCTTCGGGGGATGAATTCAGCGTGGTGACGGGACTTGACCTGGGAGCGGAGGATTATATTAGGAAGCCCTTCCGGCCAAGAGAGCTGATTTCCCGGATTCGGAGCGTGCTGCGCCGCTGCGGGAAGACTGGGGCTATCGTGGAGCTTGGGGATCTGCGGGTGGATACGGTGCGGGCGTTGGTGACGAAGGGCGGCGCGGACTGCTGCCTGTCGGCGCTGGAGTACCGGTTGCTGTTATTCTTCCTGAATCACAGGGGCATGGTACTGACCAGGGGACAGCTTCTGGAGGAAATCTGGGATGCCGCCGGGGAGTTTGTGAATGACAATACGCTGACCGTATATATCAAAAGATTGCGGGAAAAGATAGAGACGGATCCGCAGAATCCGACGATTATCCGGACGGTGCGGGGACTCGGGTACAAGCTGGAATAAAAAACGAATTTGGCTGTTGATTTTAGAGCAAAAGAGATGGAAAGCATAAAGTATGGGAGGAATCCATGCGATATCTACGAGACAAAGAATTCAGAATGAGCGTACTTATATCGGCCTGCGTCGCTGCCATCACGGCAGCGGCAGGCTTTTTTCTTATACGACAGCAGGCGGCTATGGCCGGATTCCTGCTGGCGGTTCTTGGCTGTGTATTGGTCATTGCCCTGTGGCTCGCCTTCACGCTGTGCCGCTACCGCCGTCTGGAAAAGCTGGCCGCGGACACGGATCGGATGCTTCACGGAGAGCGGGATCTGAATTTTACCCAGTATCGGGAGGGAGAGCTTGAGATTCTGGCCAATGAGCTGTCGAAGCTGCTGAATCGTCTGAGCGAGCAGGCCGATCATTTGCAGGCGGAGAAGGTATACTTAAGCGATTCCCTGGCGGACATCTCCCATCAGCTGCGGACGCCCCTGACCTCCCTGAACCTGGTGCTGGCCCGCCTGGGCCAGGAGACCGACCCGCAGGAGCGTCGCAAGCTCCTCTACGAGGCCGGACAACTCCAGGGCCGCATCAGCTGGCTGGTGGAGGCTTTGCTTAAAATCTCCCGTATTGACGCGGGTACCGCGGTATTTGTACAGGAACAGGTAGAGGTACAGAAACTCATGGATAGCGTGCTGGAGCCCTTCGCCATCCCCATGGAGCTGCGGGAGCAGCAGGTGAAGCTGGACATTCCGGCAGAGACCGCATTTACCGGGGATTTCTCCTGGAGCTGTGAGGCGGTCAGCAATATTGTAAAAAACTGTATGGAGCATGCGGGCGAGGGCGGCGTCCTGACGCTGCGCGCTCAGGAAAATAGCCTCTACACCGAGCTGGTCATCGAGGATAACGGTCCGGGCATCGCTCCGGAGGATTTGCCGCATCTTTTTGAGCGGTTTTATAAAGGAAAGTGCTCCTTCGGCTCCGGCATCGGCATCGGACTGGCTTTGTCCCGGATGATTATCAAGCAGCAGAACGGAGCCATTAAGGCGGAAAACCGGTCAGAGGGCGGAGCAAAATTTACGATTCGCTTTTATAAAAGTATCGTGTAAAGTGACAAATCTGTCACCGGAAAGTCACGCTCCCGTCATCCGCGCCCTGTATACTGAACCCATAAAACGGGAAACCGGCCGTCCGGGAGCGCTTCACGAACACGGAAAGCCCCGCCGCGCCCATTTCTCAAGAGGAGGCAGACATGGAAGTCTTAAAAGCAGAACATCTCACCAAAGTATACGGCTCCGGTGAAAACGAAGTGCGGGCCCTGGACGACGTATCCTTCTATATCCAGCGTGGCGAATTCGTGGCCATCATCGGCCCTTCCGGATCCGGTAAATCCACCCTGCTCCACATCCTGGGCGGCGTGGACCGGCCCACCTCGGGCAGAGTCTACCTGGACGGCATTGACGTCTACGGTCAGAACGAGGAGCAACTGGCCATTTTCCGGCGGCGGGAGGTAGGCCTGATTTACCAGTTCTATAACCTGATTCCGGTCCTGAACGTGGTGGAAAATATGACCCTGCCTGTGCGGATGGATGGCCGAAAGGTGGGAGAGGAGCGCCTGCAGGAACTCCTGAAACTTTTAAGCCTGGAAGATCGGAAGAATCATCTGCCCAACCAGCTCTCCGGCGGCCAGCAGCAGCGGGTGTCCATCGGAAGAGCCTTGATGAACGCTCCGGCCATCGTGCTGGCCGACGAGCCCACCGGCAACCTGGATTCCAGGAACAGTCAGGAAATCATGGAGCTCTTAAAGTTCTCCAACAAAAAATACAGCCAGACCCTGGTTATGATCACCCACGACGAAAATCTGGCTCTTCAGGCAGATCGCATCATCGCCATCGAGGATGGCCGTATTGCCAGAGACGAGGTGATCCGTCGATGAAGAACGTATTTACCAGACTGACGGCGAAAACCCTGAAGGCCAATCGGACCCGGACCATGGTTACGATCATCGGAATCCTGCTGGCCACCGCCATGTTGACGGCTGTCACTACCTTTATTTCCAGCCTGCAGCACTATATGCTGGAAAATGTGATTGCGGAAAACGGAGACTGGCATGGGGAGGCCATGCAAATCCCGGAGAAAAAGGTGGAAGAGCTGGCCGGAATGGAAGAAGTCACCATGCAGGTCACCTGGCAGGAACTGGGCTACGCCCTGGACGGGGTAAAGCCGTCTTATCATAATAGTTCGGGGCTGCCCTATTACTATGTGGTCGGAATCGACGCGGATTTTGAGAAACAGATGCCTATCCGGGTGACGGAAGGACAACTGCCGGAAAATGACCGGGAGCTGATTCTGTCAGATCAGGCAAGATGGGCGCTGGAACAGAATGGAACACCGGTGGCGGTAGGTGATACCCTGTCTCTGGATCTGGGAGAGCGCCTGTTAAACGGCGAACGGCTGGGAGCTGAGAATCCGGTTGTATACAGGGATGAGGAAAATCCGGATGTGGACGCGAGAAAAGAAGAACTTCAGATCCGGGAACCCAGGGAATACATCGTGGTGGGCTACATGGAGGAGCCGTATTACGGATGGAACAACGCCGGTTTCCTGTGCTTTACCCGGAAAGATACGTCTCCGGTGTCAGATTGCCTCTATACCAGCTTTTTTAAGCTGAAAAAGGGAGGGGATATCTATGAGTTTACTGATGCGTATCTGAACGATTACAGCGTTACCTATAACAGCGAGCTTCTTCGGACACAGGGAATCTCTGCGAACCGCGCGTTTATGCGTCTGCTTTACGGCATGTCCGTGATCCTGATTCTTCTGATTATGACGGGAGGCGTCTCCCTGGTGTACAATTCCTTTGCCATTTCGGTCAGCGACCGGACGAAGCAGTTTGGCCTGCTGGCGTCCATCGGCGCGACGCCCCGGCAGCTGCGGAGCATGGTATACCGGGAAGCGCTGATTTTAAGCAGCATCGGAATTCCTTTCGGCATCCTGTCCGGCATTGCGGGAATTGGCGTGGCCCTTTCCCTTACCTCCGGATCCTTTCGATATATTTATGAGGGAGAGATTCCCATGCGGGTTTACGCGTCCTGGCCGGCCCTTCTGACTGCGGCGTTGACGGCCCTTGTGACCGTATTGATTTCCGCCTGGATTCCGGCCAGACGGGCAGCGAAAATTCCGCCCATGGAAGCCATCCGGCTTTCCCGGGATATCCGGATTTCCGGACGGGAACAAAAAAGAACCCGCAAAACAGGCCGCCTCAGTCAGAAGCTGTTCGGGCTGCCCGCAGGGCTGGCGAACCGGTATTTTTCCAGGGCGAAGAAGCAGTACCGGGCGACGGTGCTGTCCCTGTTTATCAGCATCGTGCTCTTTGTGTCGGCCAGTTCCTATTCCACCTATCTGAAAAAGAGTCTGTTTGATGCGAAGGCGGTGCCGGAATATGATGTGTCGGTCTACGGTGTGCATGATCCAAAGCTTCGGCAGGAAATCGCGTCTGTGGACGGCGTGGAGCAGGCCCTGTATGTGCAGGAATGTTATCCGGATATTCTCTTGAAGCCGGAGCAGATGGATGAAAGCGCCAGGAAAGAGCTCTGGGAAATGGAGAAAGATGAGAACGGCTATCTTCACCTAGATGGAAAACTGCTTGTGCTTTCCGATGAAGACTATGAGAAATGGCTGCTTTCCGCAGGGCTCGCGGTGCCGGAGGAAAAGGACGGACAGATACCGCTTATGATAGGAAATGAGGTCCGGGCCTACCATTCTGCCACAGGCCGATACCAGACTGTGAAAACTCTGAAATCTGCCGGGGAGCCTATAACGATTATGCTTACCGATTATACCGCATGGCAGGAGGCCCAGGAAGAAGCGGACGGAGGTCAGGTGGATCAGGAGCCTTATCAGATTTCTGTCACAGGCTATGCGGCAAAACTGATAGAAAGCGGCCCCATGAATCTCTTTGCCGGTGATATGGGACTGGGCATGGTAGTGTCAAAAAGCCAGCTTGCATCGCTACTCGGAGAAAAACTGGAAAGCTGTCTACCCCGGGGCTGTGTGTATCTGAAGGCTACGAACCATCAGAAGGTGGCGGAGGAGCTGAATAAACTGATAGAAACGGTAGATACGGAAGAGTATCTCTATGTAAATGACGCGGCCCAGGAGCTTCGCGGCATGAAGAGCATGCTGATGACTGTCGATATCTTTGCCTATGGCTTCATCGCCCTCATCT
Source organism: Laedolimicola sp. (assembly GCF_051972735.1). Lineage (NCBI taxonomy): Bacteria > Bacillati > Bacillota > Clostridia > Lachnospirales > Lachnospiraceae > Laedolimicola > Laedolimicola sp. The sequence continues at coordinate 36,862 of NZ_JBOKYU010000011.1, forward strand.
CCCTGATTGCGGCGGCCAATGTGTTCAACACCATTTCCACGGGCTTTCTGCTGCGCCGGAGGGAGTTTGCGGTGCTGTCCTCCGTAGGCATGACGCCAAAGGAAATGAACCGAATGCTCAGCTACGAATGTGTCCTTTACGGACTGAAAGCGCTGCTTTACGGCCTGCCGGTGTCCCTTCTGGTGACCTGGGTCATCTACCGGGTGGTGGGATCCGGTATGGATACGGAATTCTATGTACCGGCGGCAAGTATCGTGGTTGTGATAGCCAGCGTATTTCTGGTGGTATTTTCCACCATGCTGTATGCGAAAAGCAAGCTCCGGAAGGCCAATATCATCGATAGTATCCGGCAGGAAAGCCTGTAAGGAAATGTCAGATCATAAGTTTTTTAGAAAAGTTTATGGAATCTTCATTGATTCTTCCGGCGTAAAATGCTATTCTTCTTAACATGAAAACGCCGAATGAGAGAGTTTGGCTCTGCGGCTGCGAAGCATGCGTAAGGAGCTGCCGGTGGCAGGTCCTGAAGAAGGACATGCTTCCGCCGCATTTTATTATGACAGGAGATAGCGATGAAAGAAGTCAAGAACAACAAGAAACCATTTATTTTTTATTACACCATCGTGATTGTCATCATGATTCTGTTAAATATGTTTGTCTTCCCGAAGGTTTTGAGCCCTACGGTAAAAGAAGTAGGCTACGACACCTTCCTGACCATGTTGGATAAGAAAGAAATCCAGCAGGTTCAGGTGGAGGATAATCAGATCATCTTTTCCGACAATGCGGATCCGGTAAACTACTATAAGACCGGCGTCTTCAACGACCCGGATCTGGTGAACCGTCTC
>NZ_JBOKYU010000011.1:37713-55245 GCF_051972735.1 Laedolimicola sp.
TTCGGTACGGAGATCGTGGAGGAGGCCCCCGCCTGGATGTCCCTTCTGGTCTCCATGGTGCCTTTTATCATCATGATTGTCATCGGCCAGATGCTGATGAAGAACCTGAACAAGAAAATGGGCGGCATGATGGGCGGCAACGCCATGACCTTCGGCAAGAGCAACGCCAAGATTTACGTGGAGTCCACCACCGGCATCAAATTCTCCGATGTGGCGGGCGAGGATGAGGCCAAGGAGATTCTGACCGAGATCGTAGACTTTCTGCACAATCCGGCTAAATATACGGAGATCGGTGCGACCATGCCGAAGGGCGCACTGCTGGTGGGTCCTCCGGGAACCGGTAAAACGTTGCTTGCAAAGGCGGTAGCAGGCGAGGCTAACGTTCCTTTCTTCTCTATTTCCGGTTCAGAATTCGTCGAGATGTTCGTGGGTATGGGCGCGGCCAAGGTTCGGGATCTGTTTCAGCAGGCCAATGAGAAGGCTCCCTGTATCGTTTTCATCGACGAGATTGATACCATCGGTAAGAAGCGTGACGGCGGCGGTATGGGCGGCAACGACGAGCGGGAGCAGACCCTGAACCAGCTGCTGACCGAGATGGACGGCTTTGATGGCCGGAAAGGCGTTATGATTCTGGCGGCGACGAACCGTCCGGATTCCCTGGATCCGGCCCTGCTTCGTCCGGGCCGGTTCGACCGACGGGTTCCGGTGGAACTGCCTGATCTAAAGGGCCGCGAGGATATCCTGAAGGTTCACGCCAAAAAGGTTCATATGAGCGAAAGCGTGGATTTCAATGCCATTGCCCGGGCGGCAGCAGGCGCTTCGGGCGCGGAGCTGGCCAATATCATCAACGAGGCGGCTCTGCGCGCGGTACGCCAGAACCGGAAATTTGTGACCCAGAGTGATCTGGAGGAGAGTGTGGAGGTGGTCATCGCAGGCTACCAGAAGAAGAACAAGGTACTCTCCGATAAGGAGAAGCTGATTGTTTCCTATCATGAGGTGGGACACGCCCTGGTGGCGGCACTTCAGACCCATTCCGCCCCGGTTCACAAGATTACCATTATCCCCCGTACTTCGGGCGCGCTCGGTTACACCATGCAGGTGGAATCCGGCGAGCATAACCTGATGACGAAAGAGGAAATCGAGAACAAGATTGCCACCTTTACCGGCGGCCGGGTGGCCGAGGAGCTGGTATTCCATTCCATCACCACCGGCGCGTCCAACGATATCGAGCAGGCTACGAAGCTGGCGAGAGCCATGATTACCCGTTTTGGTATGAATGACGAGTTCGATATGGTGGCCATGGAGACTGTCAGCAACCAGTATCTGGGCGGCGACACTTCCCTGGCATGCTCACCGGAGACTGCGACATTGATAGATAAAAAGGTGGTAGAAGTCGTGAAGGCCGAGCATGAGAAGGCCAGAAAGCTCCTGAGTGAGAATATGCCGAAGCTCCATGAGATCGCCAAATTCCTGTACGAGAAGGAGACCATCACCGGCGAAGAATTCATGGAAATCCTGAACCGCAAAGAGAAAGCACCGGCAGTAGCTGAATAAAAATTATATAATAGGAAGAAATAGGAACAAGAAACACAAAGCAGACGTTCGAACAGAAAAATAAGTGGTGTTCGAACGCCTGTTTTGTGTTATAATAAGAAAAGACTAGAAAAACAGGGAGCATAACAGGACATTATGGCACGAGGCAGAAGAGGAAAAGGAAAAAATCAGGCGAAGAGGTTCCTGCTGGCGGTGATCGCCCTGGTACTGGCGGCAGTCTATCCGGTGCAGGAACAGCTTACAAAAGAGACGGGCGGCACAGCCGTATCCGACGGATCTACCCTGGAGGTCCATTATCTGGATATCGGGCAGGGCGACTGCACTCTGATACGGCAGGGCGATCACGCTATGCTTATCGACGCAGGCAACAACAGCAAGGGTACGACGGTACAGGCCTATCTGGAAAATCAGGGTATCGACCATCTGGATTACGTCATCGGCACCCATCCGGACGCAGATCACATCGGCGGCCTGGATGTGATTATTTACAAGTTCGACTGCGATGAGGTATGGATGCCCGATTACAGCAAGGATACCCGGACCTACGACGATGTGATTCAGGCAGTGAAGGCCAAAGATTACCAGATTACCCACCCGAAAGCGGGAGACGAATATGCGTTGGGCGAGGCCCGGGTGACAGTGGTATGTCCGGTAAAAGACAGCTACGGCAGTAACGCCAATGATTATTCCATCGGTGTGCGGGTGCAGTTCGGTGAGAACAGCTTTTTATTTACAGGGGACGCCGAGGAGCATTCCGAGGAAGACATGACAGCCAGCGGGGAGAATCTGAATGCGGACGTTTACAAAGCAGCCCATCATGGCAGCCGTACCGCCAATACGGAGGACTTTTTAAAAGCCGTCGATCCCCAGTATGTGGTCTTCAGCTGCGGTGAGGGGAACACCTACGGACACCCCCATGCGGAGGTTTTAAACCGTCTCCGGGAAATGGGAATTCAGATTTTTCGGACGGATGATCAGGGTACTATAGTGGCCGTGTCAGACGGACAAACGATCGTGTTCAACGCATCCCCGTCGGATAACTGGACGCCGGGAGAACCGAAAGGAAAGTAGAGGAAGAGGCAATGGAACAGATAGAAGATAAGAAACAATTCGCGGTGCTGATCGATTCAGATAATATCAGCGCAAAGTACGCGGCAAGCATTTTTAATGAGATTGAGAACTACGGATACGCGTCCTTCCGGCGGATTTACGGCAACTGGTCCGGTAAGTCCAATGGGTGGAAGGAGCAGGTGCTTCTGGAGAATTCCATCACGCCGGTCCAGCAGTTTTCCTATACCACAGGCAAAAACTCCACCGACATGGCCATGGTCATCGACGCCATGGATATCCTGTATTCGGGCAAGGTGGACGGCTTCTGCCTGGTGACCAGCGACAGTGATTTTACCCGTCTGGCCATGCGCCTTCGAGAGGAAAATATGTACGTCATCGGTATGGGGGAATCCAAGACGCCCATGGCCCTGACCAAGGCCTGCAATAAATTTATTCACCTGAATCTCATCAATAAGCAAGTGGGCGACGTGGAGACAATGTCCGCCATAAGCGGACAAAAGAAGGGAAGCAAGGCGGCAGAGGAGGAGCATACCAGTGCGGTGACGCCTCTTTCACAGATTGAGGACGCTATGATCTCCATCATCAACGACAATGAGAACAAGGGCAAAATTACGTATCTGGGCGAGCTGGGCAGCCGTCTGAACGATCGGTTTACGGATTTTGACGTACGTAATTACGGTTACACGAAACTGATGGTATTCCTGAAAGATACCTGCCCGAGGCTGTTCCTCTATCAGCTGGATTCGGCCTGGGCGGTGGGCCTGAACGATCAGTTAGACCGGGAAAAGCTGGAACAGGAGATTCGGGTATTCATTCAGAAAAACGGCGGGCAGGTGGACAATCTGTCCCTGATTTACGAGGAAATTCACAAGAAGCACAGTTCCTTTGATATCAAGGATTATGGTTACAGCCGCCTGTCCAGCTTCCTGCGCAGCATCCGTTCCCTTTCGGTCAGCGGCAACAGCGTCAGTATCCGGGAGAAAAAATAGCGGCAAATATCCGGAAAATAAAACAGCTGGAAAAAGCGCTTGACAAAATGAATTTTGCGGGGGTAAGATAGATGGCAAGTAATTAGCGGGTGACCGTAGGATTACGGAGGATATCAAAAGGAGGAAACTATTATGAAAAAGGTATTAAGCTTAGTTCTGGCTGGTTCCATGGTCCTTTCCCTCGCAGCATGCGGCGGATCCAAGGATACCGCAAGCACAACAGACAGCTCCGCAGCTTCTTCTGCTGAGGCATCAGGAAGCGACACATTTAAGATCGGTGCTACCGGCCCGATTACCGGCGGCGCTGCTATCTACGGAAATGCTGTAAAGAACGGTATTCAGATCGCAGTTGACGAGATCAACGAGGCAGGCGGAATCAACGGATATCAGATCGACTATAACTTCCAGGATGACGAGCATGACGCAGAGAAGGCTGTCAACGCTTACAACAACCTGAAAGACTGGGGCATGCAGGTTCTCATCGGAACCACCACCAGTGCTCCGTGTATCGCAGTTGTTGAGAAGACTCATGCAGACAACATGTTCCAGATTACACCGTCCGGAACAGCAGTAGAGTGCGTACAGTATGACAACGCATATCGTATGTGCTTCTCTGACCCGACACAGGGTACCGAGTCCGCAAAGTACATCGGCGAGAACGGAATGGCACAGAAGGTAGCTGTTATCTACGACAGCTCTGACGTATATTCCACAGGTATCTATGAGGCGTTCGCTGCAGAGGCAGAGAACCAGCCGTTCGATATTGTATCTGTAGAGGCTTTTACAGCTGACGCGAAGACAGACTTCTCCGTACAGGTTCAGAAGTCCAAGGACGCAGGTGCAGACCTGCTGTTCATGCCGTTCTACTACACAGAGGCTTCTCTGGTACTGGCAGAGTGCAACAAGCAGGGCTATGAGCCGACCTTCTTCGGCTGCGACGGTATGGACGGAATCCTGGGCGTGGAGAACTTCGACACCGCTCTGGCAGAGGGTCTGACTTTCCTGGCTCCGTTCGTAGCAAAGTCTGAGGATGAGCAGGTACAGAGCTTCGTATCCAAGTACGAGGCAGCTTACAGCGAGACTCCGAACCAGTTCGCGGCAGACGCTTATGACTGCGTATACGTAGTAAAGGCTGCTATCGAGGCAGCAGGCGCTACACCGGATATGAGTGTATCCGATCTGTGCGACGCGATGAAAGAGGCTATGGCTTCCGTATCCTACAGCGGTATCACCGGCAAGGATATCACCTGGGGCGAGGATGGCGAGCCGAACAAGGCTCCGCTGGTAGTTAAGGTTGTAGACGGAGAGTACACAGAACTGTAAGCTCAGGCAAAGATTCACAGACGCTGTTCCGCAAGGCGTTTTACTGTGAACGCAATGAACAGGAAAACAACCCAACGAGGGGATTCTTCACAGGGATCCTCTCGTTTTCGCTTTTTCTGTCTGAGGTCAGAAAAGGCAGCCGACACGCAAAAGTTTTTGGAAATACGCCGTGTTAGCACAATAAAGTGTTGTATGAACAGATCTTCTATGCTATAATAGAACGCAAAACTCGTCAACAGACAAAAAGAAGAGGTGTTATGTATGATAGGATTCATATCCTACCTGGTGAATGGAATCAGTCTGGGAAGCGTATACGCGCTGATCGCGCTGGGCTACACTATGGTATATGGAATTGCGAAGATGCTGAACTTCGCGCATGGAGATGTAATTATGATCGGCGCTTACGTGGCGTTTACCGCAATCAGCGGTATGGGAATGCCGCCGGTAGTGGGCGTCCTGCTTTCCGTTGTGGCATGTACAGTCCTGGGCGTTCTGATTGAGCGGATTGCCTATAAGCCACTGAGAAAGGCTTCCAAGCTGGCCGTGCTGATTACCGCCATCGGTGTCAGCTACTTCCTGCAGAACGTAGCACTTCTGATTTACGGAGCAAATACCAAGTCCTTCACTTCGGTCGTGACCATCCCGGCTCTGAAGTTGATGGACGGCAAGCTGGTGATCTCCGGCGAAACCATTGTGACTGTAGTGGCCTGCCTGATCATCATGGCCGGACTGATGACCTTTATGAAATATTCCAAATCCGGCCGCGCCATGCTGGCCGTATCCGAGGACAGCGGCGCAGCCCAGCTCATGGGCGTCAATGTCAACGCGACCATCGCCCTGACCTTCGCCATCGGTTCCGCCCTGGCGGCCATCGCGGGCGTACTGATGTGCTCCTCCTATCCGGCCCTGACCCCGTACACCGGCTCCATGCCTGGTATCAAGGCCTTCGTGGCAGCGGTATTCGGTGGTATCGGATCCATTCCGGGAGCCTTCATCGGAGGCATTCTGTTGGGCGTCATCGAGATCTTAAGCAAGGCTTATATTTCTTCCCAGCTGGCAGACGCCATTGTGTTCGCGGTATTGATTATCGTACTGCTTGTGAAGCCTACCGGACTTCTGGGTAAGCAGATTCAGGAGAAAGTGTAGGTGAAGAAGATGAAGAAAATAAACAAACAGCTCCGCAGCAATCTGATTACATATGGAATCGTCATTGCAGCATATATTATCGTTACCCTTTGTATGCAGGCGGGAATGATTTCCAGTCTTTTACAGGGACTTCTGGTTCCCCTGTGCGTATACGTGATTCTGGCCATCTCCCTGAACCTGACCGTAGGTATCCTGGGAGAGCTGAGTCTGGGACACGCGGGCTTCATGTGCGCCGGAGCCTTTTCCGGAGCGCTGTTTTCCAAGATCACAGCGGACATAATTCAGCCGGCGGGACTTCGATTCTTCCTGGCACTTCTGGTGGGAACTGCAGTAGCCGCCCTGTTCGGCTTCCTGATCGGTATTCCGGTACTTCGTCTGAAGGGCGACTACCTGGCCATCGTAACCCTGGCCTTCGGCGAGATCATTAAAAATGTGGTCAACGTCGTATTCCTGGGTCGCGACAGCGCAGGCTTCCACGTATCCACCAAGGACAGCATGTCCTTAGGCCTGGAGCCGGGCGGACAGGTGCTCATCAAGGGACCCCAGGGAATCACCGGAACCCCCAACGATTCCACCTTCCTCATCGGAATCATCCTGATCCTGGTGACCTTATTTATCGTCATCAACCTTATCAATTCCCGTACCGGCCGCGCCATCATGGCCATCCGTGATAACCGCATCGCAGCCGAGTCTGTGGGAATCGACATTACGAAATACAAGCTTCTGGCCTTCAGTGTATCTGCGGCACTGGCAGGAACCGCAGGCGTGCTCTACGCCCACAACCTGTCTACGCTGATTGCGCTGCCGAAAAACTTCGGCTACAACATGTCCATCATGATCCTGGTATTCGTGGTACTGGGCGGCATCGGCAATATCCGCGGCTCTATCATCGCGGCTGTGGTACTGACCCTGCTTCCGGAGCTCCTCCGTTCCCTGAACGACTACCGTATGCTGATTTACGCAGTCGTCCTGATCGCGACTATGATCTTCACATCCAGCCAGGGAGGCCAGGAGATTCAGGAGCGCATTAAGGCGTTTTTCAAACGCGGCAAAAAAGCAGAGGAGGTAAAATAAGATGGCATTACTGGAAGTAAAGAATCTTGGAATCTCCTTTGGCGGACTTCGCGCCGTGGATGATTTCCATATGGAGATAGAACAGGGACAGCTGTACGGTCTCATCGGCCCCAACGGCGCAGGAAAAACCACCGTATTCAATCTGTTGACCGGTGTCTATCAGCCCACCGACGGCTACATCATGCTGGACGGTGAAAATATTACCGGCAAGAAAACCATTGAAATCAACAAGCACGGCATCGCCCGTACCTTCCAGAACATCCGTCTGTTCAACGAACTGACGGTTCTGGACAATGTAAAGGTCGGACTGCACAATCATCACCAATATTCTACCCTGACCGGTATCCTTCGTCTGCCGAAGTACTATAAAGTGGAGAAGGAGATGAATGAGCGGGCCATGGAGCTTCTGAAGGTCTTTGATCTGGATAAAGAGGCTGATTACAAGGCGTCCAACCTGCCCTACGGCAAGCAGAGAAAGCTGGAAATCGCAAGAGCACTGGCCACAGACCCGAAGCTGCTGCTTCTGGATGAACCGGCAGCCGGTATGAACCCCAACGAGACATTGGAACTGATGAAGACCATCCGCTTCGTGCGGGATAAATTCCATATGACGATTCTTCTGATTGAGCACGACATGAAGCTAGTATCCGGTATCTGTGAGAAGCTGACCGTCCTGAACTTCGGTCAGGTACTGACAGAGGGACCGACAGCAGAAGTGCTGAAAGATCCGAAGGTAATCACAGCTTACCTTGGAGAATAGGAGGAATCGAATTATGGCAATGCTGGAAGTAAAAGATATACAGGTATATTATGGCATGATACAGGCCATCAAGGGAATCTCCTTTGAGGTAAACGAGGGTGAAGTCATCGCACTGATCGGAGCCAACGGCGCAGGAAAAACCACCACCCTGCAGACCATCACCGGCCTGATCGCCCCGAAACACGGCGAGATCCTCTTTGAGGGACAGGATATCACCAAAGTCCCTGCCCACAAAATCGTATCCATGGGAATGGCCCACGTCCCCGAAGGCCGCCGCGTCTTCGCGCAGTTAAGCGTTTTAGACAACCTGAAGCTGGGCGCATTTACCCGAAAAGATAAAGAAGAGATCGAGGAAACCCTGCTTCGTGTATACAAGCGTTTTCCCAGACTGGAAGAGCGTAAGAATCAGATGGCAGGAACCCTGTCCGGCGGTGAGCAGCAGATGCTGGCCATGGGCCGCGCCCTCATGTCCCACCCGAAGATCATCCTGATGGATGAGCCCTCCATGGGTCTTTCCCCCATCTTCGTAAACGAAATCTTCGACATCATCCGCGAAGTAAGCGAAGGCGGCACCACCGTTCTGCTGGTAGAGCAGAACGCAAAGAAGGCGTTGTCCATCGCAGACCGCGGCTACGTCCTCGAAACCGGCAATATCGTCCTGGAAGGCGACGCCAAGATGCTCCTGGACAACGACCAGGTGAAGAAAGCGTATCTGGGAGAATAACTAAAAAAATCCCGTGTGGCATTTGCCACACGGGATTTTTGATTACAAATTTATTTCGCCTGCTCCAGCGCCAGAGTCTTAGTCGTAGCGTCGCAAACCTCAGTCGGTCCGTAGTACTGGATAGCACCCGGATAAACAAAGCAGGTTTCAAGAGCCCACTGCTCACGATGAGCCTCGAAGAACTTGAACGGAGCGCCGTCAAGCTCAACCAGAGCCTTCTTAATAACCGGCTTATCCTCGCCGTGTCTTCTCTCGATGTTCATCATCTTGGTAATTGGCATACCGCCTGCAACCCACTCATTAGCCGGCTTGGACAGATTGGAAACCTTGGAAAGGTATCCGTTGTAGCCATACTGAATCAGCATGAATGCGTTGTAACCCAGAGAGTAGCAGTAATCGGAATCGAAGTTGGACGGGAATGCGCATCTTCCTTCATATCCCAGGAAATGATGCAGAGCGCTGAACTTACCATTGTAAGTACCAGCAGCCTTTCTCTCAGCCAGCTTTGCCGCAACCATGGAGGAGAACAGCTTCTCAGACTCGATCAGGGAAACCTGAACGTTACCATGCGGGTCGCGCTCCATGAACAGCTGCTGCTGAATTGCCTGCGGCAGGATAGCGAATACAGCCATGGACTCCTTGGTCAGACCCTTCTCAATAAATGCGTACTTCTCAGCCCAGGTAGCCAGAGCGTTGAACTCGTCAGCTTTGCTGCCGGCCAGAAGCTCGTTGATCTCCTGAATCAGAACGGAGAACTCCGGAACAAACTCAACCACACCCTCCGGGATGATAGCTACACCGAAGTTCATGCCCTTTGCTGCTCTCTTCTCTACAGAGTCTGCAATGTAGTCAGCGATCTGGGACAGAGACATCTTCTTCTCAGCGACTTCCTCAGAAATCAGGCAGATGTTCGGCTGGGTCTGCAGTGCGCACTCCAGAGCTACGTGAGAAGCGCTTCTTCCCATAACCTTTACAAAATGCCAGTACTTCTTAGCGGAGTTTGCGTCACGCTCGATGTTACCGATGATCTCGCTGTAGGTCTTGGTAGCAGTATCGAAACCGAAGGAGCACTCGATATCCTCATTCTTCAGGTCGCCGTCGATGGTCTTCGGGCAGCCGATAACCTGTACGCCGGTGTTGTGTGCTGCAAAGTACTCAGCCAGAACTGCTGCATTGGTATTGGAATCGTCGCCGCCGATGATAACAACTGCGGTTACGCCATGCTTCTTGCAAACCTCGGAAACGATAGCGAACTGCTCCTCAGTCTCCAGCTTGGTACGGCCGGAACCGATGATATCGAATCCGCCGGTATTTCTGTATGCGTTAATGAACTCATCGTCGAACTCTACATAATCATCGTTGATCAGTCCGCTGGGGCCGCCCTTGAAACCGTACAGTACGTTCTCCTTGTTGGTAGCCTTCAGTGCGTCGTAGAGACCGCAGATAACGTTGTGTCCGCCCGGAGCCTGTCCGCCGGAAAGGATAACGCCTACTACCTGCTTCTTAGGAGCAGAAGTGTTCTGGCCCTTCTCGAAGGTGATTTCCTTCTCACCGTAGGTGTTCGGGAACAGCGCTTTGATCTTGTCCTGATCCGCTACGCTCTGTGTAGCTTCGCCTTCTTTTACGCAAATATCTGCGATGCCGTTTCTGAGCATGCCCGGAAGCTTCGGAGCGTACTCATATCTGGCTTTCTGTAAAGCTGAAATTTCCATAACAAAAATCTCCTTTATAAAATATTGTAAAACATAGTTCGGTTCGATTTTAATATATTTTCGGAGAAAAGTAAACAAGTACCGGGGAAAAAGTGCAGGATTTTCGGGAGAAATAGAAACATGGGAAAAAATTTTATGAATAGTCCTTGCCAGACGGACAAAAGTATGCTATAGTCAGTACTGTCGAAAAACACAAATCGATGAACTCTGGAGAGTCTCAGGTAATGAGCGCCGAAGGTGTAACACAGACGCAGGTTCGGAAAGAAGCTGCAGCTGTCTATCTCTCAGGCAAAAGGACAGGGCTTACATAAGCGTAAATGTTCTAACTCTTTGGAGGGCTGATTGAGAAATCAGCTCTTATTTTTTACGAATAAAAGAGAGGGAAAAAGCAATGTTGGAATTTGTGAAAGCAGTAAATGAATGGATGTGGGGCTTGATTTTACTCATCATCCTGTGCGGTACGGGAATCTTCTTTACGATCCGCCTGAAGTTTATCCAGGTACGGAAGTTCGGAGAGGGCTGCCGCCTTGTATTTGGTCACTTTAAGTCATCCGGCGGGGAGCGGAAGGAGGGCGAGATGACTCCGTTCCAGTCTCTGGCCACAGCCATAGCGGCTCAGGTAGGTACCGGTAATCTGACCGGCGCGGCTACGGCGCTGATCGCCGGAGGCCCGGGAGCCATCTTCTGGATGTGGGTCAGCGCGTTCTTCGGAATGGCTACGATTTACGGCGAGGCGACGCTTGCCCAGGAATATAAGACCAAGAAAGACGGAGAAGTGACCGGAGGACCGGTTTACTACATCCATCAGGCATTTAAAGGAACCTTTGGACGGGTGCTGGCCGTGATTTTCGCCATTTTTATTATTCTGGCCCTGGGCTTCATGGGCAATATGGTACAATCCAACTCTATCGGCGCAGCATTTTCCGGCGTCTTTGAATCCCGGAATATCAATATCCCGCCGGTAGCCATTGGTATCATTCTGGCTGTGATTGCGGCGTTTATCTTCGTGGGCGGCACCACCAGATTGGCGGCAGTGGTGGAGAAAATCGTGCCGTTTATGGCGGGCATCTATATTGTAGGCAGCCTGATTCTGATTGGCATGAACATCACCGCACTTCCGGGCGCGTTCAAAATGATTTTCGTGGGCGCGTTCAATCCGACCGCGGTAGTCGGCGGTGCGGCAGGTATCACCGTGCGGGAAGCCATCCGTTACGGCGTGGCCCGTGGACTTTTCTCCAATGAGGCCGGTATGGGTTCCACGCCCCACGCCCACGCGCGGGCAGCGGCGAAGAATCCCCATGAGCAGGGACTGACAGCTATGATCAGCGTGTTCATTGATACATTTATCGTACTGAACCTGACCGTATTCTCTGTGCTGACCACCGGAGCCATGGATTCCGGCAAAGGCGGTATCGCCCTGACCCAGGAAGCATTTATGAGAGGCTTCGGAAGCTTCGGCGACATTTTCGTAGCGATTTGTCTTCTGTTCTTCGCCTTCTCTACCGTGCTGAGCTGGCATTTCTTCGGACAGATTAACGTGCAGTATCTGTTCGGTAAGAAAGCAGTCAAGGTTTACTCCATCATCGTTGTAGCCTTTATCATCGTAGGCTCCACCCTGAAGGTAGACCTGGTATGGGAGCTGGCTGATTTCTTCAACGGTTTGATGGTTATCCCGAACGCCATGGCGCTTCTGGCCTTGAGCGGCGTGGTTGTGGGAATCAGTAAAAAATACGGAAAAAAATAAAATGAAAAAGTCCACCGTCGGCAGCGAATATATTACGATGCCGGCGGTATTTTTATGCTTTCAGGGCGGAAAAGAGAAATCTTACGCAATCCCTCATTGAAATAGGGTGGGAATGTGTGATATACTAAATCTAGTATTGAGCAGTGCGTGCGCTGCGGACTAAAAGGAGATCCGAACATGAAACGAGTATTACTGAAATTAAGCGGTGAGGCTCTCGCAGGTGAGAAGCACACGGGCTTTGATGAGGCTACGGTTCTGGGCGTGGCGAAGCAGGTCAAGACCCTGGTGGACGATGGCATTCAGGTGGGCATTGTCATTGGCGGCGGCAATTTCTGGAGAGGCCGTACCAGCGAGAATATGGAGCGTACCAAGGCGGACCAGATTGGCATGCTGGCTACGGTTATGAACTGTATCTATACCTCTGAGATTTTCCGTTCCGTGGGAATGAAGACGCAGGTATATACCCCCTTTGTATGCGGCGGTTTCGCAAAACTGTTTACCAAGGATGATGCAGTAGCGTTCCTGGAGGAGGGCGGCGTAGCGTTCTTTGCGGGCGGCACCGGACACCCCTATTTCTCCACAGATACCGGCACGACCCTTCGTGCCATTGAGATCGAGGCCGACGTAATTCTGCTGGCAAAGGCCATCGACGGCGTATACGACAGCGACCCGAAGGTGAATCCGAATGCCAAAAAGTATGACGAGATTTCCATCGCTGAGGTGGTTGACAAGCGTCTGGCTGTGATGGATCTGACCGCTTCCATCATGTGTATGGAGAATAAGATGCCGATGCTGGTATTCGGTCTTGAGGGAGAGAACAGCATCGTAGACACTGTAAGAGGTAAATTCAACGGAACCAGGATTACTGTATAAAACAAATCGGAGGATTTCAACATGGATGAGAGATTAAAAGTATATGAAGAAAAAATGACAAAGTCTTACGACGCTATGATTCGTGAGTTCACAGCTATCCGCGCAGGCCGTGCCAATCCGCATGTACTGGACAAGCTGAAGGTAGATTACTACGGAACCCCGACCCCGATTCAGCAGGTTGGTAATATCTCCGTGCCGGAGCCCAGAATGCTGCAGATTCAGCCCTGGGAGAAGAGCCTGATTAAGGCCATCGAGAAGGCGATTATGACTTCTGATTTAGGTATCACGCCGTCCAACGACGGTACTGTGATCCGTCTGGTATTCCCGGAGCTTACCGAGGAGCGCAGAAAAGATCTGGTAAAGGATATCAAGAAGAAGGGAGAGGCTGCCAAGGTAGCTATCCGTAATATCCGCCGCGACGCCAACGAAGTATTCAAAAAGCAGAACAAGGCCAATGAGATTTCCGAGGATGATATGAAGGATCTGGAGACCAAGACCCAGAAGATGACGGACAAATACATTGCTGATATTGATAAGGCAGTGGATGAGAAGTCCAAGGAGATCATGACCGTATAAGGGTCTTTACGCAAAAAAATAAGAGGGGACGGGTGGTGTATTTGTGCTGCCCGTCCCATTGTGCGATTCAAGGACATTGTATACAATGCCGCAACAGACACACGGAGGAAGTAAAAATATGGAAAAAGATATCAAGATTCCGCAGCATGTGGCCATCATTCTGGACGGTAATGGCCGCTGGGCCAAATCCAAAGGCATGCCCCGCAATTACGGCCATGTCCAGGGAGCCAAAACGGTGGAAACCATCTGCCGGGAAGCCTGGAACATGGGCATCAAATACCTGACAGTTTACGCCTTTTCCACAGAAAACTGGAAGCGGCCCCAGGAGGAAGTGGACGCTCTGATGAAGCTTCTGCGGAACTATATGAAGAACTGTCTGAAGACCGCGGAGAAGAATCACATGCGGGTTCGCGTGATCGGCGACAAGACCGGACTGGCGGAGGATATCCGGAAGAGTGTGGCGGAGCTGGAGGAGGCGTCGAAGGATAACGACGGCCTGAATTTCCAGATTGCCATTAACTATGGCAGCCGGGACGAGATGGTACGAGCCATGAAGAAAATGGCGGCAGATCGGGATGCGGGAAAATTAAGCGCAGCGGATATCAGCGAGGAGACCTTTGCAGAGTACCTGGATACCGCAGGCATCCCGGATCCGGATCTGCTGATCCGCACCAGCGGGGAGCAGCGGCTGTCCAACTATCTCTTATGGCAGCTGGCTTATTCCGAGTTTTATTTTACCGATGTACACTGGCCGGATTTTTCCAAAGAGGAGCTGGAAAAGGCCGTTCTGGCATATAATAAGCGTGACCGGCGTTACGGCGGCGTAAGGGAGGAATAAGATGAAGTCGTTTTTTACAAGGCTGATAAGCGGTATTGTACTGCTGGCGATTATTATTTCCACCGGTATCGTGGGCGGCCCGGTGCTGTTCGGATTCACACTGCTGATTTCCCTGATTGGATACTGGGAGTTCCTGCAGGTATTTGGCCTGGAGAAAAAAGCGCCGGGTATCTGGGGCATGATTTTCGTGGTGCTTTATTACGGAACTGTATACATGGGCGAGGCTCTGAATCTGGCGGGTCCGCTGCTTCTGGTAGCTTTCCTGATGGTGCTGATGGGCGTCTATGTGGTGACCTTTCCGAAGTATAAGACCGATGAAATCACCGCGCCCTTTTTCGGACTGGTATATGTGGCGCTGATGCTTTCATTTCTGTACCAGACCCGTATGGTTCCCATTGAGGGAAAGAATACGCCTATCGTGTATTTCCTGATTTTTATCTGTTCCTGGGGCTGCGATACCTGTGCCTATGCGGTGGGTATGCTCATCGGGAAGCACAAAATGGCTCCGATTTTAAGCCCGAAGAAATCCATTGAGGGCGGCATCGGCGGTATCGTGGGCGCGGCGCTTTTAGGCGCCATCTACGGTATGATTTTTGACCTGGACATCCGGGGCTGCGTGATTCTGTGCGCGGCAGGCGGAGCAGTATCCCAGATTGGCGATCTGGCGGCTTCCGCAATCAAGCGAAATCATAACATTAAGGACTATGGACATCTGATTCCGGGTCATGGCGGTATTCTGGATCGGTTCGACAGCGTTATTTTTACCGCACCGATTATTTATGCGCTGACCCTGCTGGTGTTCAGTCGATAAGTTCCCAAAAATAATGAGGAGAATACGATGAAAAAAATAGCAATCTTGGGCTCTACGGGCTCCATCGGGACCCAGACCCTGGAAGTGGCGAGAAATAACGGTGATCTGGAGATTGTGTCTCTGGCAGCCGGAAGCAATATCAAGAAGCTGGAGGAGCAGATCCGGGAATTCCATCCTCGTCTGGTGGCAGTCTGGACCGAGGAAAAGGCGAAAGAGCTGCGCGACGCAGTGAAGGATCTGGATGTGAAGGTGGTATCCGGTATGGACGGTCTCATCCGGGTCTGCACTCTGCCGGAGGCGGAAATTGTCGTGACGGCCATCGTGGGAATGATAGGAATTGTTCCTACTATTGCGGCCATGAAAGCGGGAAAGGACATTGCACTGGCCAATAAGGAAACATTGGTAACCGCAGGGCATATCATTATACCACTGGCGAAGGAGACCGGCGTGAAGATTCTGCCGGTGGACAGCGAGCACAGCGCCATTTTCCAGTGCCTGCACGGAGAAAACCGCAGCCAGCTTAAGAAGATTCTGCTGACGGCTTCTGGCGGACCTTTCCGTGGAAAGAAGCTGGAGGATCTGAAGAATATCCAGGTGGAGGACGCCCTGAAGCATCCCAACTGGGCCATGGGCCAGAAGATTACCATCGATTCTTCTACTCTGGTGAATAAGGGTCTGGAAATGATGGAGGCCAAATGGCTTTTTGGCGTGGAACCAAAGGATATCCAGATCGTGGTACAGCCCAAAAGTATCATCCATTCCATGGTGGAATTTGTGGACGGCGCGGTGATTGCCCAGCTTGGCACACCGGATATGAAGCTGCCGATTCAGTATGCCCTGTATTACCCGGAGCGGCGCTTCCTGCCGGGCGATCGTCTGGATTTCTGGAAATTGCAGGAGATTACCTTTGAAAAGCCGGATATGGAAACGTTCCGGGGGCTGAAGCTTGCCTTTGACGCAGCGGCAGCGGGCGGTTCCATGCCCACGGTCTACAATGCGGCCAATGAGCGGGCGGTAGCCAAATTTCTGGATCGGAAGATTGCGTATCTGCAGATTCCGGAGATTATCGAGACCTGTATGGGACATCATACAGTAAAAGAGAATCCGTCTGTGGAAGAGATTCTGGATACAGAGCAGGCGGTATACGAATTTATCGAAAGCAGGTGGTAAGTTGAAGATTATACTTGCGCTTCTGATATTCAGTCTGATCGTGCTGTTTCATGAGTTTGGTCATTTTCTGCTGGCGAAGCGGGGCGGTATCGGCGTGACAGAATTTTCATTAGGCATGGGTCCCAGGCTTTTCAGCAAACAGATCGGCGAAACTCGGTATTCGGTGAAGCTTCTGCCTTTCGGCGGTTCCTGCATGATGGTGGGAGAGGACGGGGAGAGCAACGAGGAGAATTCCTTCGGCAGCAAATCCGTCTGGACCCGGATTTCCGTGGTGGCGGCAGGTCCCATTTTCAATTTTATACTGGCCTTTTTCCTGTCGCTTTTTATCGTCGGCAGCATCGGCTATGACGCGCCGGACATCGTGGCGGTCATGGACGGCTATCCGGCGGCGGAGGCGGGCATGCAGCCGGGAGACCGGATTGTGCAGATGAATCACAAGAAGATTCATGTATACAGAGAAGTCAGTTTTTATGTACAGACCCATCAGGGAGAGACGGTGACGGTCACCTATGAGCGGGACGGCGAACGCCACGCGGTAACGTTGGAGCCGAAACAGAGCGAGAGCGGCACATATCTTCTGGGCTTTCAGGGCTCGGGCGTCCGCGCAAAAGGAAATGTTTTCCAGACTGTATATTACAGTGCTTATGAAGTGAAATACTGGATCGATACGACCCTGAAAAGTCTTGGCATGATGTTCGGCGGCCAGGTGAGCGCCGACGATATCTCGGGACCTGTGGGCATCGTGAACACCATCGGCCAGACCTATGAGGCCAGCAAGTCGGACGGCGGTTTCTACGTATGGCTGAATATGCTGAATATTTCGATTCTCCTGTCAGCCAACCTGGGCGTGATGAATCTACTGCCCATCCCGGCCCTGGACGGCGGACGGCTGGTGTTTCTCTTTCTGGAAGTCCTGCGACGCGGTAAACGAATCGACCCGGAGAAGGAAGGTATGGTGCATTTTGTGGGGCTGATGCTTCTGATGGCGTTGATGCTGGTGGTAATGTTCAATGATTTCCGGAATATTTTGTAGAAGCATTGAAAAAGGATGCTTCAAGAGGGAAAAAAATGCCGAGATGAACGGAAAACGGAAAATACGGACTGTGAGCAGATGTACCGAAGTATAAGAAAACGGGAAGGACTTTTGAGAGCCTTCCCGCTTTTGTT